>NZ_JBEOZN010000074.1:0-49483 GCF_040298085.1 Streptosporangium sp. NPDC001681
CTCTCACCGAATACCCCGAGCCTCAGCAGGCCGTTCGCACCCAGGTCACCCGGTTCCTGACCGAACGCCAGAAGGGCTACTACGACGCCGTCGTCGCCGAGCTGACCACCCCCGGCAAGCCTCTCTTCCAGGCCAACGCCGACCTCACCACCGCCCTGCGCCTGCTGCAGGCCTACACCGCGGCCGGTTTTCCCACCGCTCTCAACGACGACGAACTCCTGCAGGTCCTGCTGCACGGCGCCGAACGCCTGCCCGCCGACACCCCCGGCGACACCACCATCACCACCATCTTCCGCACGGCGCAAAACACCTACAACTCTTGTGCCGCCACCTCTGACGCGGCCTGCGCCGCCACTTTCAATCCCTTCGCCGGTCAGCAGTACGCCTGGCTGACCAACTGTCTGACCTGGTACAAGAACCAGCTGCCCGTTGCCCGGTGGAGCCAGGATCCGCTGGCCAACACCATCGTGGCCTTCGCCTACCACACCGCCGACACCCTGCGCCTGCGCTACGACCACCACTCCAAGAGCCTCAAACAAAACAGCTACACCGAAACCCTCGCCCCCGTCACCACCGCCCACAAACTCCTCGAAACCTACGACACCATGACCCGTCCCTCCGCCCGATGAAAGAGACCGGACGGAGCCCCTGGATGGAACCCGTCCACATGACAACCCGGATGCGCGGTCCGTGGCCTTCATTCGCCCCACCGACGTCTGTTCCCCATCTCATCCCGTCCAGGGAGTCAGAGGAATGACCATGCGAAGAGGAACCAATGCCCTGCGAGCGGCGAGCGTGCTGTGTGCGCTCCTGCTCCTCCCGATGGCACCACCGGCGCAGGCCGCCGGAGGCACACTCGCCAACGCGCCGGCGCTGACCGTATCTGCGGGGAACCTCGCGGATACGGCCAAGGAGCCGGAGCCGGGGACAAAGAAAAAGGAGAAGGCGAAGAAAAAGGAGAAGTTCACGCCCTACACGCCGAGCGAGCTCGACCGCGCCCAACTCCCCGACCTGTCGGGCACGCGGAAGGTCGAACCACCGAAGACGCGGCGGCTGGACCGGACTCCCGACGGCTTCCTCAACCTCCCGCAGCAGCCCAAGGTCGCACCCACCACTGACCCGGGAACCAACACGGTGGTGGGAAAACTCGAGGAGGCGATCCTGGAGGCGGGCGGACGGATCCGCGTCAAGGGATGGGCCGCGGACACCTACTCCCCATCCAGGACCGTCCAAGTGATCGGCGGCACATCAGGACAGGCGCAGGTCACAAGCCGGGCCAACACCACGAGGCCGGGCACCCCTTACGGCGACGCGCACGGGTTCGACTTCGACGTTGAGATCCCACCGACCAGAGGGCTGCACCAGGTTTGCGTATCGGCGTTCTACACCACCACCAAGTTCACCGACCTCGGATGCCTTGAGTTCGACTCCCGGGCGTTCGGCGCCATCGAGTACCGGATTCCTCTCGCGGTCGTCGAGTCGGGTGCGTACTCCGTGATCGGCGGCTGGATGATCGATCCTTATACCGCCTCCTACGCGACATTCAGCGGATTCCGTGACAAGCAAGAGTTTTTCCGCGGCTACAGCGCAGCCCTGCCGCGCCCCGACATCGCCCAGGCTTTCCCCACGTTCGGCCCCAATCATGGCTGGGAAGTGTGGATCAAGCATGACGGACTCGAAGGCACCCCCAGCGAGCTCTGTGTGAACGCCGACTCTGGAGGGGTGGGGAAACAGCTTGGCTGCATGACCCAGAACTCCCGGCACGACCCGTTCGGGGCGCTGGACGAAGTGCGCTGGCAGGGCGAGAACATCCTGGTCAAGGGTTGGGCGATCGACCCCGACACCCGCTCGCCGGTAGAGGTCTCGATCTTCGCGGACGGCAAGCTGGTCAAGACGGCCTCAGCCTTCCAGCTCCGTACCGACATCCGTGATGCCCATCCGGAGTATGGCGACTCCCATGGGTTCGAGACGACGATTCCCGCCGCCTTCGATGACCAGAAGATCACCGTCAAGCCGACGAACATCGGCCGTGCCGGTCCTCTCGGAGGCAACGTGGAGTGGAAGATGAACTACGACGGCTCCTCCGGGCCGTGCCGCTGTATCGGGGAGAACTTCGAGGCGGGCTCGTACGACAAGACCGCCTACTCTTCGTGGGGCGTCGACCATTCCATGTGGATCACCTCGGACAAGTCCCATGTGGTGTCGGGAACCTACTCGGCCTACGGTCAGAGCCTGCCCAACGGGGAGTGGACGGAGTTCCTGATCTCGAACAGGGCCAAGATGAAGCTGAAGCGCTCGACGACCTACACGGTGACCTACCGGTACCGGATTCTCGGGCCTGCGAACTCCCAGGTCGAGCACTACTTCCTGGCGCGGACCACCAGCGGAGGATATGGCAACGACTGGTGGGGCGGGATGTTGACCGATTCCACCGGCTCCGGGGTGAAAAGCAGATCGGTGACGTTCACCACCGGTGCGTTCGATGACTATTACCTCATCTGGGGCATCCACAACAGCGGCGCCATGACGGTCGACAACATTGTGGTCAACGGCCCGGTGGGCTGACGATCCACACCGTCTCAGCGGCATCGGACCACCGGCCGGCCGGACCGTAGCCGCTGGGCAGTGATCTCCACGGGTCACGCGCCCGCGGAGATCACTGCCATGTGCTTCGCGCCCGCTCAGCAAACGATGATCGAGTTCCACTCCACGGCCCCGTCCGATCGCTTGATCGGACGGGATTTCGCGTTTTCCACGTCTTGAGGCCGCTGGACGGGTTCCTGCCCCAGCCGGCAGTCCCGGGCAGCTCGGCGCTCTGGCCGTCAGAGTAATCAGTCGACACGACGGAAGGCCGAGCGGTAGTCCCTCGGGCGTCGTCCGGTGTGCTTGGCGAAGAGGGCGGCGAACGTGCTGGGGTCCTTGTATCCGACCGCGGCGGAGATGCCGGCGACGGTTCGGTTCGTGGTCTCAAGGAGGTGGCGGGCGCGACGGACACGCGACGACTGCAGGTACTCCAGCGGGCTCTGGCCGGTCTCGTCCGCGAAGCGCCGCAACAGCGTCCGAGTGCTGACCTTGAACGTGTCCGACAACGCGGCGAGGTCGTATCGGGCGGCGAGGTTTTGGTCGAGCCGTCGCATGACCTTGTGGGAGAACTCGTTTCCGGGCTGCGGAAGAAATCGCGCGTCAACGTATGGAGTCTGGGACGATCGCGCGTCGTCGACGAGCGCCACCCGTGCGGTTGTCCGTGCCACGTCGGCACCGCTGTGTTGGCGGATCAGATCCAGCGCGAAGTCGTACATGGCGCTGAAGGCCGCCGTTGTCGTCACTCCCGTGTCGGTGACGACCAGACGCTCAGGTCGGATGTCAGCGTCCGGACAGCGTCGAGCCAGTTCGTCCGCGAGGAGCCAGGCCGTCGTAGCACGGCGTCGGTTGAGGAGTCCAGCCTCGGCGAGCAGGAACGCACCGACACAGATCGAGACGATGACAGTGCCCGCAGCAGCGTGTGAGCGGATCGCCGCGACTTCAGGGGCGAGGGGTGCGAGCTTCGTGTCCACGTCGAGGCCCGGCACGAGCTCGAACCCTGGCACGACAAGGACGTCTACCTCGCGCAGCGGTGAGACGTCCAACGCCGCACCGCCCGATGCGGCGACACGACGGCGAGGCGAAACGATCGACACCTCGTATCCGGAGCTGTCCGGTCCGGCAACGTGCGTGGCCATCGTCAAGAGATCGGGTACGCCGAACACCTCGGACGCGAAGCAGCCTGGATAGGCCAGGACACCAACCCGCAGCGCGCTCACGCTCGCCTCCTCACCATCAGCCTCTGGCGAGATTACCCGTATACATGGCGATCTGGCCTCTCACCTTGTGCTGGGGCAACGGTCCACGCTGTCACCATGAGCGCTGCCAGCGGAGGACTTGACGACATGATCACGGATTTCTCCCGCCGACTCGTGGATGTGGAGGGGGTGGTGAAGACGGTGTACGCCGCGGGTTCCGGGCCGGCCGTCGTGTTGATGCCGGAGATGCCCGGCATCAGTCCTGACGTCCTTCGACTGGCGCGGTGGGTGCGGGATTCGGGCTTCACCGTCTATGTCCCCTCACTTTTCGGGATCGATGGTGCCTATCCCACGGCCGAGGGCGGTATGGAGGTTTTCCGCCGCGCGTGTGTCAGTGCCGAGTTCCGCGCGTTCGCCGGGGGCGGCACCAGCCCGGTCACGGCATGGCTACGTGGGCTCGCGCGCCAAGCCCATGCCGAATGCGGCGGTCCGGGAGTCGGCGCGATCGGACTGTGCTTCACCGGCAACTTCGCTCTCACGATGGCGCTTGAGCCGGCTGTCATCGCGCCAGTGGTCAACCACCCGTCGCTGCCGCTGGACGACCCTGCCGGACTCGAGATCAGCGACGAGGACGCACGCGCGGTCCGAGACCGCATCGCGCGCGACGGACTGAAGGTTCTTGCCTACCGCTTCGACGACGACCGCTGGTGCACCGGCCAGCGCTTCGCCGCCTACCAGGCGCTTCTCGGCGACGCCTTCGACGGCCGTGTTCTTCCGGGCAGTTCCGCGAACACCAGCCCACCCCCGTTCTTCGGCGACGTGGTCGGGACCCCCCACAGCGTTGTCACCGCCCACCTCGTCGACGAGGACGGACACCCCACGCTGAAGGCCAGGGACGAGATCATCGCCTTCCTGACCGACCGCTTGAGCCCGTTCGAACATACCGAGACGACATCCGACTGAGCGGCACAACGGTCGCCGGCGCAATCGGCGATCAGATCCGGGCGCCGCGCCCGCCACAGGTGGCCGAGGTCGCCGGGGTGCAGGGTGATGGTGTGTTGGTGGCAGGTCTTCGGCAGCTGGTCGGCCTTCAGGTCGGGCTGTGGGGGATCGCTCACCGCCTGTCTGTCATCCGGCACCGCCGACCGCGTGGCCATGCGCCAGGACGGCCGCACGATCGTCACCGGAACCCACGACGAGCTGCTGGCCGTCGACGCCGGCTACCGTCGCCTGCCGGCCAGTCAGGTGGGGGGCGTGGACTGACGGGCGCGATGGCGGCGTACCGCATCCCGGTTGGCGCACGGCTGGGAGCAGTAACGCTGCCGTGCGGTGCGTGAGGTGTCCGCGAAGATCGTCCCGCAACCGGCGGCGGCACACCGTCCGAGCCGGTCCATGCCCCGGCTGACGAGGTGCATCGCCGTGCCCACGGAGATCAGCGCGAACAGCACCGCGCCGAGCGGCTGCAGGTCGTCGCGATAGTGCAGGTGCCAACCATGAGCGTGGTCGGTCAGCCGGGGGTAGGCGGCCGACCGGGCCGGCATCTCGTTGACCAGCTCGGCCTTCGCGCGCTCGCCCGTGGCGTCGACGACGTTCGTCCAGGCGTCGATGACGGCGAGGGTCTGGTCGAGATCCGACGGTTCGACGGGGCGTTCCAGTACCAGACCGGCCGTGCGGCAGCGGTCGGCGAGTTCATCGGCGCTCGCCGGTGGGCGGTTCGCCAGTTCCGCGGCGAAGTTCACCACGTCCGCACCGTAAGGGTTGAGGCGTACAAGCTCATTACATCAGCCTGTACGTCATGACGCGAACAGCAACAGAGCACGACATTCCGGAACTCGTCCGCCTCCGGGCACTGCTCTTCGACGACCTCGGCGGCGACTTCTTCAACCCCGCGAACGCCGGTGACGACTGGCGCGACGCGCTCGCACGGGTTTTCAAGCAGAAGCTGACCGAACCCGACTGCCAGATCCTGGTCGTGGACGGCGACACCGGCCTGGCCGCCTGCGGCATCGGCACGATCGAACAGTGGTTCCCCGGCCCCCACTCCCGCAACGGGAGGGTCGGCCACGTCATCGGCATGGTCACCGACCCGTCGTACCGGCGGCGTGGGCACAGCCGGGCGATCATGCTCGGTCTGCTCGATTGGTTCCGCGACCGCAACGCCGTACGGGTCGACCTCACCGCCTCCCACGAGGCGGAACCGCTCTACCGGCAGCTCGGCTTCTCCGACCACCCCGATCCCCTGTTGTGCTGGAAGCCGTGAAGACATCGCAATACCGCTGGGTCATTCTGGGGGGCGCGACTTTCACTCAGGCCGCGGCCGCGTTTTTCGTGCGATGAAAGCGCGCTCTGACCGGCTCGGACGGGTGAATCTCTGGGTGACCAACTGGGTGACAACGACCCTGGACAAGGCCGGACGAAGGTGGATCGCCGTGGACCGTATGCGCAGGTGGGAGCGGGTATAGCCCGTGGTATCGCGCCCGCCCGTCTTGCTTCGCATGGGCCGTTCTTGAGACGGCTGGACTGAAGTTGACGGGATCCCTTCCGATCATCGAGATCGGGTGGGATCTTGTCGTTTCAGGGGTTTCCGGGGGGTGAAGGTATGGGGACCGCGGCCGTACGACCGGCATGGTTGACCAGGCGGTGCAGGGCGATCAACCCATAGCCGAGCAGTACGAAGCAGACGGCCAGCGCCAGCGCCATAAGCGCCACCCCGCCGTACCCGAACCTGCCCACATCCAGAAACGGATAGGGATACCGCTTCCACGCATCTGGAGGCAGCAGGGCACCTCTGACCAGGGAAAAGGTCAGATAGGCCATCGGATAGACCAGCCACGTGAGAGCAGCCGCCCATTTCGGCCGAGAAGCGATCCGGTCGAAGAACAGCCAGTCGATCACGGCCATGACGGGCGTCACGTAGTGGAGAAGGAAGTTGCCCAGACCGTGACCGTGAAGGGAGAGGTGCTCGAAGGGGCTGGCTCCGCGCATGCGCAGAAAGTGCCAGACCAGCCCAGTGATCACGATGTAGAGCGTCACCGCCCCCTTAAGCTCGGCAGGAGGGCGCCATCTGCTGACCACCTGCCAGGAGTAAAACCCCGTGAGCAGCAGATTGCTCTGCACAGTGAAGAGCACGAGCGGGTTCAGCGGGCTGCCCAGGGCCAGCCAGGTATAGATCAGGCCGACCACCGCAGCCAGGATCAGCATCAAGCGGTACACCGTCACCCAGATCATAGGGATCAGGGTCGCACGGGACGCATCACACCGACCAACAGTTCGCCGATCGCTGGAACGCCGAAAGCAAAGGCCGGCCTTTGGCCGCGATGGCCGCCTACGGCACCACGTTTTCCCAAGGCCGTCGCCACGGTCACCGGCGATGTCGAGCTCGCCGACCTTCACGACCGTCCGGTGGGCGTGCGAAACCCAGCGGTCGTCGTGGTGTTGTGCGGTTGGTGGCGGGGCGGTATGAGCACGTTGAGTCGGTGGGTTCAGATGGTGAAAGCCCGCTCGATGATGCCCGAGTCCAGTTCGACGGTGACACGTCTACCAGGAGGCGGGCAGTGTGATCGCGGTGGCAGCGCGGTGGATCTGCTCGACGACCTTGGCCATGATCCGGTCCTTGCCCGGCAGCAGGTTGACCAGGCGCAGCGTCACCATCGACATGCGGACCTGGAACCGGCTCGACAGGACCATGCGCTTGATGTTGTTGGTGCCCAGGGCCTGGTTGGCCTCGACGAAGGGCCGCATCCGCGCCTCGTAGGCGGGGAAGGCGGCGGTGTGGTCGCCTGCGGCCCGCTTGAGCTCGCCCGCCAGCACGTACGCGCCGACCAGCGCCAGGCTGGTGCCCTGCCCGGAGGCGGGGGAAGCGCAGTAGGCCGCGTCGCCGACCAGCGCGACTCGGCCGGTGTGCCAGCTGTCCATGCGCACCTGGCTGAGGGAGTCGAAGTAGAAGTCGGGCGCGTCGGCCATGTCTTCCAGCAGGCGCGGCACCTCCCAGCCGGATCCGCTGTAGGACTGGGCCAGTGCCTGCTGCTGTTCGGCGCGCTCGCGTACCTTGCTGTCGGCAGCCCACAGGAACATGGCCTTGGCGCCGGTGTCCTGCCGGGTGCTGTAGAGCAGGGCCGTACGGCCGGGTCCGACGTAGGTCAGCTCCTCGCGGTCGAGCCCGAGGTGGTTGGGCACGCTGAAGATCGAGACGTTGTAGCCCATGTCGTGGACGAAACGTTCCTCGGGGCCGAAGGTCAGCGCACGGGTGTTGGAGTGCAGCCCGTCGGCGCCTATGACCAGGTCGAAGTGGCGTACCAGGCCGCTGTCGAAGGTCACCTGGGTGCCGTCGATCGAGGCGATCGAATCGCCGAAGAGATACTCGACGCCGTTGGTCGCCTCGTGGAGGAGCCGGGCGAGGTCGCCGCGGTGCACCTCGGCGTCCTCGTGGACGCGCCCGCCGAAACTGTCGCCGTTCATGCCGGCCACTTGGCGGCCTTCGTCGTCCACTATTGAGCCGGTGCGCACGTCGGTGCGCAGTCCGCGGACCTTCTCCAGCAGCCCCATCCGCTCGACGACGTCGAGGGCCGCGCCTCGGATGTCGATCTTGTAGCCGCCCTCGCGCACCTCGGTGGCGCGTTCGACGACGGTCGGGGTGAAGCCGTGCTCGCGCAGCCAGTAGGCCAGGGTCGTGCCCGCGATGCTCGCGCCGGAGATCAGGATGTTCGACATGCCTGAATAGTACGTACGTGTTAGACAATTGTGCAAGACGTATGTGTAAGCTTGGTTCATGGGCAACCGTGAAGATCTTCTGGACGGCGCCAAGCGCTGCCTCTACGACAAGGGCTACTCCCGCACCACCGCACGCGACATCGCCACGGCGGCCGGGGTGAGCCTGGCCGCGATCGGCTATCACTACGGCACCAAGGAGGCCCTGCTCAACGAGGTGCTGGTGGAGGCGATGCGAGAGTGGGGCGACGACCTGAGCCGGGTGCTGGCCGAGCCGGGGGACTTCGAGACGACCTGGGGCAAGGTCATCGACTCCTTCGTCAGGGCCAGACCGCTGTGGGCGATCCAGTTCGAGTTGATCGCGCACATGGAGCGCACCCCTGAGCTGCGCGAGTCGTTCGTGGAGGCGGGACGGCAGGCCAGGCTCGGGCTGGCGGAGCTGTTCGGCTCGGACTCCGAGCGGTTGGGAGCCGTGGTCCAGACCCTGCTGGGTGGCCTGGCGGCGCAGTGGCTCGTGGACCCCGACGCCACCCCGACCCCGGCAGAGCTCCTGGAAGGCCTGCGCACCCTGGTGGGATCGACCTTGGGCACGTCGTCATGATCTAGGATTCGGTGGCGTCGTGACCGCACTCTCAGTCGTCCTGGCCGCCTCGGCACCGCGCTGCTCAGCGCCGTCGTCGGGTTCGGCGGTGGCGTGCCGCTGTTCTCGATGGCGAACCTGCCCACAAGGTCAGACCTGTTCGTGAACACCCCACCAGGTCAGAGGCCGTTTCCGAGAGATCGGAAGCGGCCTTTTGCGTTGCTGAGTGACTACCTGCTGTGCCTGATCGCTGAGATCAGTTCGGTGATCGCCATCATCACCGCCGTCAGAAGGAACGCCAGGCCGAAAGCTGCAACCATGATGACGAGCGACATCGCGCTCCTCGGCATAAACACCACCATGAAGCTGCCGCAAAGCAGGACCAGCCAGCCGAGGAGCAGCGGAATCAGATAGAACATGCGGGGACCGTTCACGGTGTCCCTTCGAAAACCTCGACGTTAATGGGCACCGATGATCCCGTACCGTCCACAGGTCTGGAAAGAACTGATCCATAGCCTCAGCTCCTTCAGGAAGCACCGGGCGGAGCTGTTTGCGGTAGACGGTCTCCGTCACCGACACCTCCTCCAGCGCCGCCCGCTCCGCCCCGGGCTGCGCGCACAAAGATCAAGTCGCGCCTTGACCTTGAGCCCCGCCCTGCATATGTGATCTTGAAAGAGGCGCAGGTCCAGCAGTACCACCGATATGACCATGGGGACAGGGACCTCGTTCGCGTGGGGGAAACTCAGGCCGTCATCCTGCGGGCGAGAGTCGATTCCCGACCGTAATGCTACGAACCGGGCCGGAAACCGAGTTTGCTCTGCTCAGAGCAGATCTGCCGCAGGCAGATCGCGTCGACGCCGATGCGGATCGCCCCACATGATGGACGCATGGGCGAAGAATCGAAACTTCCACTGTTCGACGCACGGGTAAGACGTCAGCTTTACGAAGGGCGTGTTCTCGTTCTCGACGGTCCTCTCAATGACGACAACGGGACGTTGCTCGCCACGCAATTGATAGCACTCGCCACGCAGGACGAGTCGACCGATATCGCGTTGTGGATTCACTCCCCGGGCGGCTCGGTTCCATCGATGCTTGCGATCCGTGACATCATTCGGCTCATTCCCTGTGACGTATCGACCCTCGCGCTGGGTATCGCCTACAGCGCCGGGCAGTTCTTGCTGTCGTCGGGTACCCGAGGGAAGCGCCGCGCCCTGCCGCACGCACGTGTCCTGATGCACCAAGGCTCGGCCGGAATCGGTGGCACCGCGGTCGACATCGAACTGCAGGCCGACGACCTCCGGCATACTCGCGACACGGTGCTCGGTCTTATCGCCGGGGACACGGGTCAGCCCGTAGCACGCATATTCGAGGATTCCCTGCACGATCGCTGGTACACAGCGCAAGAGGCACTGGACTACGGCTTCATAGACGCAATCGTTCAGAGCTTCGACGAAATAGCGCCACGCAATCGCCCACGGCCCGGATTCGGCGTCACCGAAGGAGTCGGCCAGTGACCACGTACACGATCCCTAACGTCATCGCCCAGAATCCTCGTGGCGAGCGGATCATGGATGTCTACTCGCACCTTCTCACCGAGCGAATCGTCTATCTGGGGACCGCGATTGATGCGGGCGTCGCGAACGCGCTCGTCGCACAGCTTATTTTTCTGGAGTCGGAAAACCCCGATGCCAACATACAGTTCTATATCAACTGTGAAGGCGGGGACCCGAGCGCGATGCTCGCGATATATGACACCATGCGCTATATCCGCCCGCGGGTTGAGACAACCTGCGTTGGACAGGCCATCGCGGTGGGTGCCGTCCTTCTCGCCGCGGGCGCCGAAGGAAAACGTGCCGCTCTCCCGCACGCACGAGTGATCCTGCACCAACCGGCTGCTCAGGGGCGCGGAACGATCCCCGATCTCATCTTGCAAGCCGACGAGGTCGTACGTGTCCGAGCGGACATCGAGCGCATACTGTCACGGCACACGGGCCAGACTGTCGAGACCCTACGCGCCGACACCGATCACGATCGAGTGTTCACCGCGACCGCGGCCTTGGAGTACGGGCTCCTCGATCAGATCATCGAGGAGCACTCATCGGCTCGTGGATGATCCCGGCAGGCCACGCTACGCGGCCAGAGCATATGCCGCCGAGCAGGTAGCACCTCTCGACGTGCTGTTCTGAGCAGACCGCAGGCTCTCGGCAACGGCAAGGGTCAGATCGACCAGGGTGACATCCAGCGCGCCGGCGACCGCAGCGATCATTTCGCTCGATGGCTCTTTGACGCCTCGTTCCATCTCGGAGAGATACTGCGGCGAGACGCCGGCGCGACGCGCCGTCTCACTCAACTTCTCGCCCCGCTCGTGACGAAGACCTCTGAGACACTCACCGAGCGCGTGCCGCCACAGCGGCTCGCGAGCCGGAGACGGCTTGGGATCGGTCCGATCGATCGCCGGACGTAGTGGTGGGACAGAGGAAGCCATATCTCACCATAGGTAGACGGTGCGTTCGAGTTCTGCCGACTTCGCGCAGAGCAGAACCGTCCCCGCCTCCTCACAGTCCCTGACCGAGCCAATCTGGCTGAGATGGACGAGGTCAGGTGACAGATTGCGCCACCAGGGCCATGGCCTGTCGCATGGCGTTCCGTACTTCGTTGGGTCCGTCGCCGCGCTGCAGTGCGGTCAGTGCGGATGCGCTGATCGCACCCACCATCGCGCCGACCAGGGCGGAGGCGGTGATCGTGTCGAGTCTGTCGGGGAATGCCCGCTGCAGAGCCTGAGCCAGTTCGGCCTGTGCGGTGAGGTATCGCTGCAGCAGCTGAGCCTGCAGCGCCGGCACCGAGGCCACCAGCCGTGCCCGAAGTGCCGCGAGCCCGTTGGGGAGGTCGCTGTCCCAGGTGTTGGCGATCATCTGGTCCATCGCCCGCACCAACACTTCGGGCAGCCGTTCCTCGACGCGGCGCTCGGCGATCGCCTGCAGCGCCAGGTCGACGCGCACATCGGCATTGGCCAGGAGCACGTCCTCCTTGGCCTGGAAGTGAAGGAAGAAGGTGCGAGGGGACACCTCCGCGGCGTCGGCGATCGCGGCCACGGTCACGTGGTCGTAGCCCTTGTCCTCGAACAGGCGCACCGCCGCCTCGATCAGTGCCTGCCGGGTGCGCTGCTTCTTGCGCTCCCGCAATCCGTGTTGCTCCACCATGCGGGCAGTTTATTTCATCCTCTGAATTGATGCATACTGTGAAACTATACAGAGACTGCAGTAATTGAAGGGTGGTCAGCATGGGGAGCCTGGACGGACGTGTCGTCCTCATCACCGGAGCAGGGCGCGGCATCGGGCGGGAGGAGGCGTTGTTCTTCGCCGCCGAAGGCGCCAAGGTCGTCGTCAACGACCCCGGTGTCGCCATCGACGGCACGGGCGGCGACGCCGGCGTGGCCGCGAAGGTCGTCGAGGAGATCACTGCCCGCGGTGGGCAGGCCGTGCCCAACACCGACAGCGTCGCCGACTGGGACGGCGCCCGCCGCATGGTGGAGACGGCCCTGCAGTCCTTCGGCGACCTGCACGTAGTGGTCAACAACGCGACCATCGAACGGAACATGGGCCTGACCGACCTGTCGGAGGAGGACTTCGACGACGTCGTAGCCGTCAAGCTCAAGGGCACCTTCGCGGTGACGCGCTGGGCGGCCCGCCACTGGCGCGACCGATATCAGGCAGGAGTCCACGCCGACCGCGCCGTGGTCAACACCTCCTCCGGCTCCGGGCTGCTCAACCCGCTGCCCGCGCAGGTCTCCTACGCGGCGGGCAACGCCGGGGTCGCGGCGCTGACCATCGTGGCCGCCCTCGAACTCGGCCGCTACGGCGTGCGGGTCAACTGCATCTCGCCCTCGATGGCCCGTACCCGACTCACGCTCGCCGTTCCCGGCATGAGCCAGGAATCACCGGCGGGTCGATTCGACCCGCTGCACCCGGCCGCCTGCGCACCTGTCGCCGCCTACCTGGCCGGCGCGGCCTGCCCGCTCACCGGCCAGGTGCTGTCGGTGCGGGGCGGAACGGTCGCGGTCAACCACGGCTGGTTCCTCGGCGACCACATCCACAAGGACGGGCTGTGGAGCGTGGAGGAACTGGCCGAGAAGGTGAAGGAGCTGCCGATGAACGACCCGTTCGACAAGCTCGCCCAGGCTCTGACCGGCGCACTCGGCGCTGTCGGACGCGCCCGGCTCCAGGAGATGATCAACGCCCTGCTGGACCAGGGAGGCCGGTCCGGCGCGGCTTCCGCATGACGCGATGGCACACAGTCCGGACCGCGTGCTCAGGCTCGCGGTCCGGGGCGGATGGCGCTCGACCCCGGACAGCCACGAGACCTCGGTGTCAAGCCCGTCGAGACGGCGGCGCATCGAGCAGACTCACCCTCGCCTGGGACGTGCTCACCGAACTCACCGAGGAGCACCGCAGCGGCCGACCGGTCCAGATGGTCGAGTACATACCCGACGGCCCGACCATTTGCCCGCCGCATATGCGCGCTGCTGGACGAGCACCCGGGCGAACTCGCGTCCCTGAAGGCGAAGTCCCTGTCCAGCGGGCCGGAGCCCGCCGCCTCTCCGCTCAAGCGTCTCCTGGCTCGCGGGTTGCGCAGCCGTACCCTGTTCTTCGCGCACGCCCTGGACGACCCTGACCGTGGGTGCCATGGAAGTCGAACCGTTTGGTCTCGGTCCACAGCCGCCGGATCACCGTGCACGCTTCGGCGAGGCTGCCCACGGCGTGGGCAGCGTCGTGGAAGGGAAGACCATGGGCTTCGTACTCCACGACCGGCGCACGTGATGTTCCGGTTCACGCCGACAGGCGGCACCTCGCGGCATGGCGAAGGGGCGCCCGAATGCCTTCGCCATGCCGCACACCAGCACCGCCTGCCCCATGCGGCGGGTTCTGGTGAGGCTCGCTTACTTGCTCTGCAGCTTCCCCAGCGGGTTGGGGTCTTCCTCCAGTGCGGTGGCCGCCGCCTTCCAGCCGGTGTCCTCGGGGTAGAGGGCGCTGCGCAGGAAGGCCGAGGTGAGCTGCTGGATCAGAGCGACGCGCGCGGGATTCTCGTCCGTCGTTTCGGCGACCTCGTACCCAGAAACGCCGCCGAGCGAGTGCTCTGCCCCGAACAGCGTGAGCAGGCTTTTGCCGCCCGGGCTGTAGGTGTAGGGGTCGGTGAACCAGTCCGGTCCGCGGGTGGACAGGTGGGATTGGTCGTTGTCCCCGGCGACGATCAGAGCCGGTCCCTTCATGTCGTCGAAGGAAGGCCTCATGAACGGGAAGTGCTCGGCGGCGAACGGGGTCAGGTCGTCACCCAGGCCGGTAAGGGCGAGCAGGATCCCCGCCTTGACGCGAGGGTCGGACATATCCTCGCCCGGTACGCCGTCCGCGTCCAGGACACGCGCCCCCAGCAGTGCGCTCGCCGTCTGAGCTCCCCAGGAATGACCGGCCACGGCGACGCGGCCGCGGTCGAGGCGCCCGGCCAGACCCGGCACGGACGCTTCCAGGGCGTCGAGCCCGTCCAGGACACGCGTGAGGTCCTCGATCCGCAACCGCCAGATCCGCGGCGTGCGGGGGTCGTCGGCGGGGAGGCCGAGCGTCCTGGAGTCGAGGTGGGTGGGCTGCACGACCACGAAGCCGTGAGCGGACCAGAAGTCGGCCAGCGGCGCGTAGCCGTTCATCGACCAGCCGAAGCCGTGCGAGAAGACGATGACCGGCAGATTGCTGCCGGTCACGGGGGCCGAGACACGCACCTGGAGGTCGTCACCGCGGCCAGGGACGGGCAGGATCACCGGCTTCACGGATATCACGGAGGCGGCGTTCAAGTGGGACATGGAAATGCCTTCCGGTCGGTTTGTCGAGCTCGCGGTTCGGCGGTTCCGTCCGGTGTCTGACACCATGGAGAAACGGAACCGTGTTCCACTGACAATACGGAACGAGGTTCCGCTTTGCAATCGTTGGGGAAGGACAATCACGATGAACGGCAGCGATCGGCCCGCGGCAAGCTCGGCCGCGTCCAAGCGGAAGGACGCCCGGCGCAACCAGCAAACCCTGCTGGACGCGGCCGCCACGGTCTTCGTCACCTCCGGCGTGGACGCCCCGGTGCGCGACATCGCCGCCAAGGCCGGTGTCGGGATCGGCACGATCTACCGGCACTTCCCCACCCGAGCCGAACTGATCATCGCCGTCTACCGCCACCAGGTCGACGCCTGCGCCAAAGCCGGCCCTGCCCTGCTGGCCTCCGGGCCGACCCCCCACGCCGCCCTCGCCCGGTGGATCGACCTGTTCGTCGACTTCCTGGTCACCAAACACGGCCTCGCCGCCGCGATGCAGAACGACGGCGCCGGGTTCGAGACGCTGCACGCCTACTTCCTCGACCGGCTCCTGCCGGTGTGCACCCAGCTCCTCGACGCCGCAGCCACCTCCGGCGAGGTCCCCCCTGACCTCGAGGCCTACCAGCTCATGCGCGGCGTCGGAAACCTCTGTATCGGCGCCGACAGCGACCCTCGCTATGACGCGCGCCGGCTGGCCGCGCTCCTCGTCGCAGGGCTACGCCAGCCGTGCTGACAGTGGTGGATTCGGCTCCCGGCTCGACGCGCCCACCAGACAGCGATCGAGCCGGGAGCGGCAGGTCGAGTACCGGCCCGACCATGTTCTGGCGCTTGACAGCACCAGCCGCCAGTACTCCGACTCGACATCCAACCTGCGCCTGGGTCCTCGCCTCGCCGGCAACACGCCCCTAATGATCAGGCGTGTTGCGGCAAGCACCAGAACCCAGGCGACGACACAGGGTCGGTTTTCAGCGGCGTCGACACTGCATGAGCTCGTCAGCCGAGATGAGCGCGGAAGAACGACGCCAGCGTGCTGAAGCTCAGTGGAGGCTCAGTGCTGGTCACGGGTTCAGCACAGTGTTTCGAAGTCTGCACGGTCCTGGCCGGGAAGGGCTCCGACAGGCCGCCGGTGAAGGGGAAGAAGTGGTCCTGCCCGTGCAAGGTGAAGAAGCGGACGCTTCCGCAGGCCTCCTTGAGCGCGGAGAACAGTAGCCGGCTCTGCCCGATGGGGATCATGGTGTCGGCGTCACCGTGCCCGATGAGGAACGGCGGGGGCCGCCGTCCGGAAGCCAGATGGGTGATGGGGTTGGCCTGCCTCAGCAGAGCGGGGGAGCACGACTGTACGCCGTCCGGACAGCCAAGGTAGGTGGCCACCGCTCCCGCCAGGAGCGGGTTGTCGGCCGACGCTGACAAATCGGCGGGCCCCGAAAGGTCCGCTACCGCCTGAACACAGCTGGAGGGGCCGCGTCCACCCACATCGCCTTCCAGTGCGGGAACCCCGCAACTCGTGCCCGCCAGGGCGGCAAGCTGCCCACCCGCAGATCCGCCCCACAGGCCGATCCGGCCGTTGAGGCCGTAGCGGAAGCTGTTGGCGCGCAGATACCGGATCGCGGCCTTCACCTCGTGGATCTGCTGCGGGAACTTGGCGCTCGTGCTCAGGGTGTAGTTGACGGAGGCAACAGCAAATCCCTGCGAGAGCAGTGATGTCCACTCAGGGATCCGCTGCAGCTCGCTCTTGTCTCCGGCGGACCAGCCACCGCCGTGGATGTAGACGATCACAGGCGCCCACCGGGCGCCCTTCGGTACGTACAGGTCCAGGACCTGCTGGTCGCCTCCGGGTGCGTAGGCCACATCGGAGTAGGTGGTGTAGCCGTCGGACCTCACGGAGCGCACGCGCTCGTCGGCTCCGCTTGCCTCCGCCGGAGCGACGAGAACGCCGAGGCAGGCCGATGCTGCCGCAGACAGGGCGACTACGCGTCCCAGACGCGCTTTCAGGCCTAGGTGCACACTGATCCCCTCTCAAGATGAAGATGAATTCAAATTCACCCCTTGAGTATGGGTTGTCAACCCCAGCCGATGCCTGCATGATGAATCCGAATTCACATTCGCTGTGAGGAGGATCACATGTATCTCGTGGAGTCGTGTCGCATCCGCACCTCAGGTGCCAGGGCGGTGGAGCTCTTCCAGGTTGACGGCCTCTCACTGCTGGCCATCCCGCAGCTGGCCGTCGATGTGCCCGGGCAACCGCCCGGCATGAACGGTGGCGACAGCGACACCGAGTTGCGGGTGCTCCGCCGTACAGCCGAAGGTTTCGAGCCCTTCCAGAGCCTTCGGGTGCCGGGGGGTGAGGACGCGGAGTTCTTCCGGATCGGCCGGCGGGCGTTCCTGGCGACCGCGAGCATCCGCCGCGGCCAAGGCCCCTATGAGTTCGGCGTGGACTCCCAGCTGTACGAATGGGACGGCGCGTGCTTCGTCCCTTTCCAGAGCGTGCCAGGCTTCGCGGCCAAGCAGTGGCGGCACTTCACGCTGGCCGATCAGCACTTCCTGGCCCTGGCACAGGGGCTTCCGCTGCCTGGGAGCCGGCCGTCGCAGATCTACCGATGGGATGGCCGGGCCTTCGAACCGTTCCAGGAGATCGCCTCCGAGCAGGGCTACAACTGGCACGCCTTCCGGGTGGCGGGGCACGACTTCCTCGCCCACGCCGACCACCTCGCTCCGTCCGTCCTGTACCGCTGGGACGGAGCGCGCTTCGCCGTACACCAGAAGCTGGCCGAGCAGCACGGCCGGGCTTTCGCCTCCTTCAGCGCCGACGGCGAGGAGTATCTACTCGTCGGCTGCATCCTCAGCCCGTCGCGGCTACTGCGCTGGGATGGTGAGTCGTTCGTGGAGCACGCCGTGCTGGACGGGCTCGGCACCCGCGAGTTCGCGGTCCTGCATGGCAGGGGCGGCCTGTACGTGCTGCGGGTCAACTTCATTCACGGCACCCCCGCCGCGCCGACGACCGCGCTGAGTTCCCAGCTCTATCACTGGCAGGACGGTGGGCTGCGCGTCGTCGAGGAGTTCCCCACCAGCGGCGGCACGGACGTCGCCGTCTTCACCGACGACCGGGGGCCACTCGTGGCGGTCTCCAACGGGCTCAGCGCCGACGTGCGGTTCGCCACCGAGAGCGTCATCTACCGCTTCACCGAGCAGGAGCATCAGTGACCGAGGAGTTCATCCGGCTGTTCGCCACCTACACAGCCGATCCGGACAGCATCGGCAGGAGGCTGGGCCGCGCGGTCACTGATCGCGCGCGCAACAACCCGCTGATCGCCGCGACGGCCACCGACCTCGCGCTCTACCCGGGAGACGGCAGGCCACCCACGGTCGAAGGGTTCCGGCTCTCGACCAGGGGCTTCAAGGAGCTGACGGCGATCTCCCACCTGGGTCCCGCCGTGGCTTCGCTGGTCAGGCTCCGCGACCTGGGCGAGGAGTCCTGGCGGAAGGCCGCCGAGCGCCTGCTGACCGAGGTCAAGGCCACCCGCGCCGCCAACAGCACCGAACTGTGGCGGGACCGGATCGCGGTCGAGGCCTACCGGGGCAGGGAACGTGAGATCGCCGACATGATCGACCACGCGTGCGCGGTGACCGCCCGCTACCTCACGGCCGCGCTGGACGACGAGGAGTACCTCACTCCCGAGACGCTCCGCCGCGACTACCTCGACAACGGCATCAACTCAATGATGGTGGCCACGTTCTTCCTGGTCAGCCTCGACATCAGCTTCCGCGTCACGCGCTGGTTCACCGAGCAGGACCTGGCCTGGGAGCGGGCCATGGTGGTGATCGCGGGCAGGCAGGGTCGTCCGACCGCGGGCGTCACCTGGAACACCAGCAGCGTGGCCACGATGATCCTCGCCGCCTCGCGCGGCCGCCTTCCGCTGGATCGCGTGTACGTGGCCCCGCACGCGCCCACCTTCCCCTCACCTGCCGACGGCGACCTCACCCAGGTGATCGCGCTGGAGGAGGACCTGCGCACCCTCTGGTGCGGCACCAGGGCCACCGTCGAACTCGGCGACGTGATGTTCGACGGCTATCCGCGCTACACCCCTGGCCGCCTCACGCTCCCCGACGTCACCGACCCCGGCGTCGCCGAGGTGAGCGAGATGCCCGCCATCCACTCGGCCGACGACATGCGTGCGCTTGTGACCAGGCTCCGCATCGTGCTGGAGGACCCGAGGCAGCTGCTGTCCAGCTGCGTCACCGACTTCGCCGCCGCCTCCCTGGCGGCGGCGGGCGACGATCCCACCCAGGTAGTGGTGCCTGGGCTGACCGACCTCTGAGAGCGAACCATGACCATTGACCGGCGCTCGTTCCTCATCGGCGCATCACTGCTGTCGCTGACCACCGCATGCGGTGCGTCAGGCTCCTCCTCCTCGAACTCACTCAAGATCGGCGCATCGTTGCCGCTCACCGGCCCGGCCGCGGACGTCGCCGACCCCGGCTACAAGGGCTACCAGGTCTGGCAGAGCCAGATCAACGCGCGTGGCGGGCTTCTGGGCCGCAAGGTGGAGTTCGTCATCCTGGACGACGGCTTCGACCAGAACACCGTGGTCTCCAACTACAACCGGCTGATCACCCAGGATCGGGTGGACCTGCTGATCGGCACGTTCTCCTCGTTCCTGAACCTGCCGGCCTCGACCGTCGCCGACCGCAACCGCATGCTCTACATCGAGCCGTCGGGTGGTGCGGCGGATATCTTCTCGCGCGGCCACACCAGGCTGTTCTTCAGCCAGCCGGGCACGACCGACACCGCGCATCGGCCGTTCGCCGCCTACGTGGAGGGACTGAAGGAGCGGCCCGCCACCGCGGCCTACCTGTACCAGGACGACCCCAGCACCGACGTGCCCGTCCAGAACCTCCAGAAGGCCTTCGAAGGGCTCGGCATCAAGACCGTCTACGGGCAGAAGTACCCGCCGGACACCAAGAACTTCGACGCGATCGTCAACGCGATCCGGCAGGCCAACCCCGCCCTGCTGGTGCACGGCGCGCTGGAGGTCGACGGCGTGGCCGTGGTCCAGGCCCTGCAGCGGATCGGCTTCACCCCGTCGATCCTCTACCAGACCAGGGCGCCCTCCAGCGTCAACACCTACCCGCAGGCCATCGGCGCCATGAACACCGAGGCCGTCTTCACCGCCGGCAGTTGGCATCCGGCCTCGAAGTATCCGGGCAACGCCGAGTTCGTCGCGGATTACCGCAAGCAGTTCAAGCAGGAACCGAGCGAGGACGCCGCCAACTCCTACACCGCGGCGCAAGTGCTTCAAGCCGGCGTCCAAGCCGTCGGCAAGCTCGACCAGGATGCGATCGCCGCCTGGCTGCACGCCAACACGGTCGACACCATCGTCGGCCCGCTGAAGTGGGACGAGCGCGGCGTTCCCGACGGCAGCCTGCTGCTGATGCAGTGGCAGCGCGGCAAGCTGGAGGTCGTCGCCCCGGCCTCGGCCGCGACCGTCACCTCCGTGATCGCCGCCAAGCCGAGCTGGGCGACCTGATGCAGGCGTTGCTCTTCGGCCTACTCGTCGGCGGCGTATACGCCCTGGCCAGCAGCGGCCTGACGCTGATCTTCGGCGTCATGCACATCGTCAACCTGACCCACGGCGCGATCCTCATCGCCGGGGCATTCCTCACCTACAGCATCTGCACGGCGACGGGCCTCGACCCCTTCGCGACGATCCCCGTCACCGGCACTGTGCTGTTCGGCCTGGGCTGGCTCATCCACAAGCTCGTCATCCAGCGGGCCGAGCGCGGCGGTGAGGGCACGATCATCCTCTCCACGCTCGCGCTCGCCATGATCCTGGAGGGAATCACCATCCTCATCTGGGGCCACGAACCGCACACCGTGGCCACCTCCTACGCCCGCACGTCCATCCGGCTCGGCGACCTGGTCTTCCCCACGGCCCAGGTGTACGGCTCCGCGTGCGCGCTGGCCCTGCTGGCCGCGCTGTACGTGGTGCTCAACCACACGTGGCTGGGCAGAGCCGTACGCGCGGCCACGGCCAACCCGCAAGGCGCCGAACTCGTCGGCATCCGGGTGGAGCGGGTCAACGTCGCCGCCTTCGCCCTCGGCGTCGCGCTGACCGGCGCGGCGGGCTCGATCCTCGCGGTCCTGTCTCCCTTCACCCCGGACTCTGGGGAGCAGTGGATCGGCCTGGGGCTCGCCATCGTGGTGCTCGGCGGCATGGGCAGCCTCGGCGGCGCGCTGATCGGCGCCCTGGTGCTCGGCGTGGCCGAGACACTGACGGCCACCTACGGGTCGCCCTCGTGGGCCACTGCCATGCCCTTCGCCGTCATCGTGCTGACCCTCCTGCTGCGCCCGCAGGGGATCTTCGGCGTTCGAGTTCGACAGGATGTGGTCAGCGCATGAGAATCCTGATCATCGCGGCCGGCGGCGCCCTCCTCGCGCTGCCCGTGCTGTGGGGCGACGCCTACTACCTGAACATGCTCATCCTGATCTTCCTCCTGGCGATCATGGCCAGTTCCTGGAACATCATGGGCGGCTACACCGGCTACATCTCCCTCGGGCAGAGCGCCTTCCTCGGCGTCGGCGCCTACACGACCGCCATCGCGGCCAACGCGTGGTCGATCTCCCCGCTTCTGGCCGCCCCCCTGGGCGGCCTCACGGCGGGGGCGCTCGCCGCCGTCCTCGGCCTGGTGACCTTCCGGGCACGAGGCAACGCGTTCATCATGATCACGTTCGCGATGCTCTACCTGCTCGGCATCGTGGCGCTGAACTGGACGTGGGTCACGAACGGCAACGACGGCATGATCCTTCCCACGCCGACCTGGAGTAGGGACTACGCCCTCTGGCCCTTCTACTACGCCCTGCTCGGCCTACTGATCCTGACGCTGGTGATGTCGAAAGCGATCGCCTCCACACGCTTCGGCCTCGGGCTGACGGCCATCCGCGAGGACGAGGAGAAGGCCGCGGGCATCGGCGTCAACACCTCGGCGGCCAAGCTCGCCGCCTTCGTGGCCAGCAGCGTGCCCATCGGCGTGGCGGGCGGCTTCTACGGCTACTACCTGGGTTTCCTCGACTCCAGAGCCATGTTCAGCATCGTCACCAGCATCATGATCGTGCTCGCCGCCCTGCTCGGTGGCTCGGGCACGCTGTGGGGCCCCGTGCTGGGCGCCTTCCTGCTGGAGCCGTTCTCCCAGCTGACCAACCAGCTGTTCACCGGTCCGACCGCGGGCGCCTGGCGGCTGGTCGTCTTCGGTGGGCTGCTCCTGGCCGTCCTGCTCTTCCTGCCCAAGGGCATCATTCCCGGGGTACGGCAGGCGCTGGCCAGAAAGCGACCGGCCGCCGTGGGCAAACGCCTGGCCCTCGCCGCCGTCCCGTCCTGGCTCGCGGTCGGCGACGGGGGGCGATTGGAGGTGCACGGCATTCGCAAACGCTTCGGCGGGCTCACCGTCCTCGACGGCCTGGACCTCACCGTCGAGCCCGGCTCGATCACCGGGTTGATCGGGCCGAACGGATCCGGCAAGACCACGCTGTTCAACCTTGTCGACGGCGCGATGAAGCCGGACAGCGGCACGATCCTGCTCGACGGCCGGCGGATCGACACCGCGAGCCGGTGGGCACGCAGCCAGGCGGGGCTGGGCCGTACCCACCAGATCACCCGACTGTTCCCCCGGTTGTCGGTGCTGCGGAACGTCGTCGCCGGATCCAACGGGTCCTGGGCGGCTCCGGCGATCACCGGTGTCCAGGCCGCCAGGGGCGCTGAGCTCCTCGATCTCGTCGGGCTCGGTGACTATCGCGACCTGCCCGCCGGCGAGCTCTCCTACGGCCAGCAGAAGCTCATCGAACTGATCCAGATTCTCCTGCTCCAGCCCCGCCTGGTGCTGCTCGACGAACCGGCGGGCGGCATCAACCCGACGCAGATCGAGCAGATGGGCGCCCTGATCCGCGAACTCAACCGGACCGGGACCACCTTCCTGATCGTCGAGCACAACATGCCCTTCGTGCTCGGGCTCTGCGACACGGTCCACGTCCTGGCAGGCGGCCGCCGCATCGCCTCCGGCACGCCGCAGGAGGTGCGGAGCGACCCGCTGGTGCTGGACGCCTACCTGACGGGAGCGAGCCAATGATCTCGATGACCGGTGTCTTCGCCGGGTACGGCGGCGGCGACGTGCTGCAGGGGCTGGACCTGGAGGTCCTCCCCGGCTCGGTGACCTGCATCGTCGGCCCCAACGGCGCGGGCAAGTCCACCGTGCTGCGGACCATCAGCGGCCAGCTCGCACCGCGTCTCGGCGCGATCCGCTTCGACGGCCGCGACATCGCCGGACGGCACCCCGCCGAGCTGATCAAGGCGGGGATCGTGCAGGTGCCGCAGAAGAACGGCCTGTTCCCCGCGATGACCGTCGCGGAGAACGTACTTCTCGGCGGCTACCTGCGCCGCCGCGAGAAGGCGTATCTGCAGGGGCGCTTCGCCCGGCTCGCCGAGCGCTTCCCGATCATCGCTGAGCGGAGCGGCGAGCCGGCGGGGAACCTGTCCGGCGGGCAGCGGCGAACCGTCGAGTTCGCCAGGGCGCTCATGCTGGAACCGGCGATGGTGCTGCTCGACGAGCCGTCTCTGGGGCTCGACCCGCGCTCGCTCGGTCTGGTGGGAGATGCCGTGAACGCCATGCGCGACGGCGGCATCACCGTGCTCATCGTGGAACAGAACGTGCGCTTCGGGCTCGGGATCGCCGGCCACGGCGTCGTCATGGAGAGCGGCCGCGTGCTCATGGCGGACTCCGCCCGGACGATTCTCGACGACCCGGAGATGGGCGCGCTCTTCCTGGGCGGCGCCCCGTGAGCGCCTTCCTGGACCGGCTGCGGCAAGGGCTGCCGACGCTCATGCTCGGCATCCGCGGCAGCCGTACCTCCGAGGTCGTGCGGATGGCACACGCGACCGGCCACCACGCCGTCCTGGTCGACCTGGAGCACTCCACCATGTCCACCGATGTGGCCGCGCAGCTCTGCTCGGCCGCCGACAGTCTGGGAATGACGCCGCTGGTGCGAGTGCCGGAGCGCGAATACGGCATGATCGGCCGGCTCCTGGACGGTGGCGCCCACGGCATCGTCGCCCCGCGGGTCGAGACGGCGGACGAGGCACGGCGGATCGCCCGCGCCTGCCGGTTCCCGCCGCGCGGGCAACGCTCGCAGACCGCCCAGGTGCCTCAGTACGGTATGCGTCCGGTGCCCGCCAGGGAGCTGAACCCGGCGCTCGACGCCGCGGCCGTGGTGCAGATCCTCATCGAGACCCCGGCGGGGATCGCCAACGCCGACCACATCGCGCAGGTGGACGGCGTGGACATGCTCGCGATCGGTGTCAACGATCTCACCGCGGAGCTCGGCATGCCCGGCGCCTACGACGATCCGCGAGTGCTCGACGCGATCGCCACCGCCGCCGCGGCCTGCCGTACGCACGGGAGGTTACTGGCGGTCGGCGGCATGCCCGCGGCCGGGCTCGCCGGTGTCTGCCCACTCCGAATCACCGGGATGGACTCCGCCCTGCTCTTCCAGGCCATCAGCTCTGCCGCGAAGGATGTGTCATGACCCTTCAGACCACGCCCATGCGGGCCACGACGAGCAACACCCGGCCGGGTTTCACGATGCCGCCGCTGAGCTGCGACGCCCATTTCCACGTGTTCGAGCCCGGCTACGCACATGTTCCCGACCCGCTCTACACCTTTCCCGACGGCACACTCGACCAGTACCTTCGCCTGACCGACTGGCTCGGTATCGAGCGGATGGTGCTGGTGCAGCCGACCTTCTACGGCACCGACAACGGCCTGCTGCTCGACGTGCTGCGCAAGGTGGGCCCGCGCTGCCGCGGCGTGGTCCGGATCGAGGACTCCGTGAGCGACGCGGAGCTCGACCGTTTCCACGAGGCGGGGGTACGGGCGATCAGGCTCGACCTGTTCGCCCGCGCGTCGTGGCGCACCGACGAGCTCATCGCCTACATCCGCGCGATGGCCAAGCGCGCCCGGCCGCGCGGCTGGCACCTGCAGTTCTACACGCCGGGCGCGGTCGTGCGGAATCTTCTGCCCTTTCTCGCCGAGTTCGAGCACCCCTTCGTCATCGACCACATGGGGTACGGGATGGACCTCGACGGGCTGCTGCCGCTGCTCGCGGGCGGGTACTGCCATCTCAAGCTGTCGGGACCGTACCGGCTGGCCAAAGACGGGCCGCTGTCGGCCGTCGAGCCGCTGGCCCGCGCGCTGGTCGAGGCCCACCCCGACCGGCTGCTGTGGGGCTCGGACTGGCCGCACCTGCCCGACGGCCAACGCGACACCGGCGAGTTGCTGAATCTGCTGGCCGACTGGGCGCCCACTCCGGAAGATCGCCACCGGATCCTCGTCGAGGCGCCCGGAAGGCTGTTCTACGGGCAGTAATCTCGGTGATGGGGAGGTATCTGGTGAAGTCCAAGCGTACCGAGGCAGAGCTCAAGGACGCCGCGCGGCGGCTGTTGACCCGCAAGAGCTACGCCGAAATCAAGATCACCGATATCACCGCGGAGGCGGGGAAGGCGGTGGGCTCGTTCTACCGCTATTTCGAGGACAAGGACACCCTGCTCGCCTCGCTGGCCGGGGACTTCCAAACGGCGCTGCGCTCCCATGTCGTCGATCACCTCGGTCACGAGCACTCGCTCTCCACGACCGACGACATCCGCCGCCACGTCGGCGCGTACTGGGCCACCTACCGCGAACACCTGCCGGAGATCGTCGGTATCTTCCAGGCGTCCATGTCCAGCGGAACCTTCCGCCACATCCACGACGAACTACGCCAGCGCCACGTGGAGAACTGGACGCGGCACATCCGCGAGACCGACACCCCGGCGGCCAGGAGCGAGGAGAGCGCCCGGCTGGCCGCGCTCGCAATATCCTGCATGCTGGAGTCCTTCTGCTACCACCGCCTCGCGGAGAGCCCGGGAGGCGACGACGACGAGGACATCGAAACCCTGACCCAGCTGATCGCCAAGGGGTTGCTGGGGTGACCGGTGAGTGACCTGAACGGGCCGCCGCCACCGCCCGCTTCCCACAGGTGGAAAGGGCGGTGGCGTCGTCGTCATGGCGGGGACGATCGCGGTGGTGACGCGGGTGGTGTACAGCCTGGACGGCCCGACCGGCAACGGCGCACCACGATGGCCTCCCGCTCGGGTCGCCGTCAGCTACCCGGATGGCCGAACTCCCGTGCACGCTGAGTCATCCGGGTAGCAGACCGATCGCCGCCTTGGCCTGGCGTACCTTCACATTGGCCAACCCACGGGCACGGTCGGCGCCGGCCCGCAGAACCGCCTGGACGTGCTGCGGGTCTTCGGCCAGTCGCAGGTAGCGGTCCCGGATGGGGGCGAGGGTGGCTACTACCGTGTCGGCGACTGTTTTCTTCAATTCGCCGTACCGGTTGAACCGCCCGGCCAGCCGCTGAGGCTCGTCGCCGGTGCAGGCGGCCAGGATGGCGAGCAGGTTCGATATCCCCGGTTTGCGATCCGGATCGTAGCTCACCACGCTGTCGGTGTCGGTGACCGCACGCATCACCTTGCGCCGCAGGACATCCGGCTCGTCGAGCAGTCGCAGCACCCCCGCGGTCGAGGGGGCCGACTTGCTCATCTTGTCGCCAGGTGACGCCAGGTCCATGATGCGGGCGGCGACCGGCGGGTTGACCGCTCGGGGGATGGTGAAGGTGGGGTTGTATCGGGTGTTGAACCGCTGGGCGATATCGCGGGCCAACTCCACGTGCTGGCTCTGGTCCTCGCCGACCGGTACCTCGTCGGTGTCATACAGCAGGATGTCGGCGGCCATCAGGATCGGGTAGGTCAGCAGCGACACCCGGACCTGGTTCTGACGGCCGGACTTCTCCTTGAACTGGATCATTCGCTGGGCCTCGCCGTACCCGGTGGTGCACTCCAGCAGGTAGTGCAGTTCGGTGTGCTCGGGTACGTGCGACTGAACCAGGAACAGACACGCGTCGGGGTCAGCGCCTGCCGCCAGCAGGATGGTCGCGAATTCCAGTGTTCGCCGCCGCACCTCGACCGGATCATGCTCCAGAGTCAGGGAGTGCAGGTCGGAGATGAACACCACCGTATCCGTGGTGGCCTGCTCGGCGATTATCGGTGCGATCGCGCCGATGTAGTTGCCCAGATGCAGATCGCCGGACGGGGTGAAGCCGGTGAGTCGTCGTGGCATCGGTTTGGCTCCCTCGGGATCGGGGGGCCACCCTGGCCGGGCCACCGAGGTGCGAACACACGAAACGGCCGCCCGAACCGGGCGGCCGCGTTATCAGTCACGCGGATGAACAGTGCCGCCCGTCAGGGGCGCCACCAGCCAAGAGACAAGAAGATCATCCGCACACCGTGACCATACCATCCGACAGGCGGAGGATCACAGGTAAGCCGGCGATGATCCTTATGTAGGCCGGCTACGCGGGCTGAGTCCGGGAAACGATCACGACTAACGCGGGAAGCGATCTTCTGACGTGTCCATTCCGCCAGGTCACACGCTCTCGTGAACACCCCACCAGGGGCCGTTCTTGGGTTAGCTCAAGGATGGTTGACAAGATCCTGTCCGATCGCTTGATCGGGCGGGATTTCATCGTTTCCGAGGTCCTGGGGCCGCACCAAAACTCGCGCACCGGCTCCAACCTGGCGTTTCGCAAGATCCATAGGCCGCTCTGCGGTGCTCGTTCATCAACCCTCCGACAGCTCGTCGGCGCTGAATCGGAGCGGTCAGGTCGATCACCGGGCCGGCTTCGTTCACCGGCGGCCTCTGGTCCAGGGCCTGATGAGGGCGATATACGCAGCGGCCACGTCCATACCGGCAGGTGAGACGGGGCCCATATGCTGGGGAACATGGTGTTGCCCGCGCAGCGGGCGCTGGTGCCCCTGGACTCGGTGCTCGGACTGCTGGACCTGCTGCTCGATGAGACGGCCGACGAGCAGAGCGCCGTCGCGCCGCTCGCCGAGTCGCTCGACGGCGCCGAGCTGGCCGGCGTGCTGCGGCGGACGCGGCGGGTGCGGGCGGCGCTGGCGCGGTGGCGCCGGCGCGATCAGGAGCTGTCCGCGCTGCTGTCCAGCGCGCGTGAGCTGGCCGAGCTGCGCGATCTGGACGCGTTGCTGGACCGCCTGGTGGCCCGGGCGCATGACCTGGTGGGCACCGACGTGACGTATCTGTCGGAGTTCGACCAGGAGACCGATGAGTTGCGGGTGCGCTCGACGCTGGGCACGTTCGCGCCCGAGTTCCGCCGGCTTCGGGTGCCCCCGGGAAAGGGCCTGGCCGGAAAGGTGGTGTCCACGCGCAGCCCGCAGTGGACGACGAACTATGACCACTATCTCGACGCCCCGCATGACGCGGAGATCGACGAGGCCGTGCGGGCCGAGGGACTGGTGTCGCTGCTCGGCGTGCCGCTGGCGGCGGGCGACCGCGTGCTGGGGGTGCTGTTCGCGGCCAACCGCGACGAGCACGCGTTCACGCCCGAGGAGATCGCGCTGCTGTCGGCGTTCGCCGACCACGCGGCCGTGGTGTTGCAGACGGTGCACCTGCTGGCGCAGGCCCGCGCGTCGGCCGAGGCGGCCCGGGTGGCCAACGAGGATCTCGCGCGCACCATGGCGGCCAGGGAACGCGCCAGCGCGGTGCATCAGGACCTCACCAATGCGGTGCTGCGCGGGGGCACCGCGCACGAGGTGGCCCGGACGCTGGCCGCCTCGCTGGGACGGTCGGTGGAGATCTTCGACCGCGACCTGGCCCCGCTCGCCTCGGCGCGGACCGATGCCTCGGGGGAGTCCTCGCCCATGACCGCGCACGTACGCGCCGCGGTCGAGCGCAGCCGCACCACGGGGCGGTGCGTGTTCCTGGACCCGTCGGACGACGGGGCGTCCGTCGTGGTCGCCGTGGTGGCGGCCGAGACGCTGCTCGGCGCGATCCTCGTCGGCCACGGCGATCTCGCGCTGGGCTCGGTCGAGCGGCGCACGATCGAGCGCGCGGCGCAGATCGTGGCCCTGCTGGCGCTGAAGCGGGAGGCGGTCGCCGAGGCCGAGGAGCGGGTGCGGGGAGAACTGATCTCCGACATCCTGCTGGGCGACGGCGCGCACCGCGAGGAGTTGATGTTGCGGGCCCGCGCCCGCGGGGTCCGTCTGGAGTCGCTGCGCATGGTCGTCGCGGTGCTGGTGCCGCGTGACCGGCGCAGGGCGGCCGTGCAGGCGCTCGGCACCTGGCGCCCCGGCCTGCTGGCCAGTGAGCACGCGGGCTGTGTGGTCGTGCTGACGGACGCGGCCGACCCCGACAGCGCGGCGACCGAGGTCCGTGAGTGTGTGCGCCCGCTGACGGGGGCGCCGGTGCTCGTGGTGGCCGACACACCCGTCGTCACCTGGGGCGAGCTGGGCGCCCGGTTCGAGCCGCTGCGCCAGTGCGCCGAGTTGCTGCACGGCATGGGCATCCAGGACACGGCCGTCAACGCGGCGGCCTACCAGCCGTACCTGGCCCTGTTCGGCGCCGGTCGCGACGGGATCGTCGCGTTCACCGAGGCGGTGCTCGGGCCGGTGCTGCGCTGGGACCGCGATCATTCGACCGACCTGGTGAAGACGTTGCGCACCTACGTCGACTCGCACTGCAGCCCGGCGCGGGCGGCGCGAGCGCTGAACGTGCACATCAACACGGTCAACCAGCGCCTGGACAGGATCACCCTGCTGCTCGGCCCCGCGTGGCGCGAGCCGGAGCCGTTCTTTCGCGTCACCGTGGCCGTACGTATGCACGCCCTCGCGACTGGTCTGTGATCTACGTCGATTCACACATGGCAACGGCTTCAACGCCGTGTGATTCACCCATGGGCGCGGCGTTCCGGTCGGACCTAACCTTCCGCACAGGCCGTTTGCGTTTCGGCTCGATTATCAGCCTGTTTCGGCGGTATGCGGGAGGCATCGTGGGTGTTCACAGCCGGCTGGCGGGGTTGCGCGACCTGTCGCCCGGGGAGCGGCGGGCCCTCGCCGCGAAGAGCGCGGGGCTCGATCCCGGCGCGCTCGACGTACTCGATCCGGCCGCCGGGCTCACCCTGGACCAGGCCGACCACATGATCGAGAACGTCGTCGGGGTCCTCGGGGTGCCGGTGGGCGTGGCCACGAACTTCAGAGTCAACGGATCCGACGTCCTGGTGCCGATGGCGACGGAGGAGCCGTCGGTGGTCGCCGCGGCGAGCAACGCCGCGCGCATCGCCCGCGTACACGGTGGCTTCGCCACGACGTGCTCGGCGCCGATCATGCAGGCGCAGGTGCAGGTGCTGGGCGCGGCCGATCCCCACGCGGCGCGGCTGCGGCTGCTGGAGGCACGCGGCGAGCTCGCCGAGCTGGCGAACGCGCAGGACCCGCGCCTGGTGGAGTTCGGCGGCGGCGTACGGGACATCACCGTACGGCTCGTGCCGTCGGGCGAGGACGTCTACGTCGTGCTTCACCTCGTGGTCGACGTGCGGGACGCGATGGGCGCCAACGCGGTGAACACGATGGCGGAGGCCGTGGCGACCAGGGTGGGGGAGATCGCCGGGGGCCGCACCCTGCTGCGGATCCTGACCAACAAGGCGGACCTGCGCCTGGCCAGGGCACGCGCCGTCTTCGACGCCGAGGCCCTCGGGGGCTCGCAGGTGGTGCAAGACATCGTGCACGCGGCGGCGCTGGCCGAGGCCGATCCGTACCGGGCGGCGACCCACAACAAGGGCATCATGAACGGCGTCACCGCCGTGGTGCTGGCGACGGGCAACGACACCCGCGCGGTCGAGGCGGGCGCGCACTCCCACGCGGTCGCCCCGGATGGCCGCTACACCTCCCTGTCCCACTTCGAGCGCGACGCCGAGGGCAACCTGTCCGGCTCCCTGGAACTGCCCATGCCGGTCGGCCTGGTCGGCGGGGCCACGAAGGTGCACCCGGTGGCGCGCGCGGCGGTGCGGTTGCTGGGGGTGCGGACCGCGAGCGAGCTGGCCGGCATCGTCGCCGCGGTGGGGCTCGCGCAGAACCTCGCCGCGCTGCGGGCCCTGGCCACCGAGGGCATCCAGCGAGGACACATGTCACTGCACGCGCGCAACGTGGCGGTGACCGCGGGCGCGAGCCCCGAGGAGATCCCCACGGTGGTCGCGCGCATGCTCGCCGCCAAGGCGGTACGCGCCGACCGTGCCGAGCAGATCCTGGCCGAGCTCCGCGCCGGAGCCGGTGCAGCCGAAGGAGACTGAGCAGCCATGATTTTGGACGTGGGCATCGATGTCGGGGGCACCTTCACCGACGCCGTCGCCATCGCCGACGGCCGCGCCGTGCGCGGCAAGGCGTTCTCGACGCCGGACGTGACCACCGGCATCCTCGCCGCGCTGAGCATCCTGCGCGAGCAGGTCGGGCTGAGCGAGGCGGAGTTCTACCCGGCGATCGACCGGTTCGTGCTCGGCAACACCATCGTCACCAACGCGGTGGACGAGCAGAAGTACGCCCGGGTGGGGCTGCTGACCACCCAGGGCTTCCGGGACACGCTGCGGATCGCCCGCTCCGCGCGTACCGATGAGCGCGACTCGCACAAGCTGGCGCCGCCGCCGGACATCGTGGACCGGCGTCTGATCGTCGAGGTGCCCGAACGCGTCGACGCGCACGGCACCGTGCTGGTGCCGCTGTCGCCCGGCGCCGTGCGTACGAGTGTGGAACAGGTGCTGGCGGGCGGCGCCGAGTCGATCGCGGTGTGCCTGCTGTGGTCCTTCCGCAACGACGCGCACGAGCGGGCGATCGCCGGCTACCTGCGTGAGCACCACCCGGACGTGCCGTACTCGCTGTCCAGCGCGCTCACCCCGGTGTACCGGGAGTACGAGCGCATGGTGACGACGGCGCTGGACGCGGCGGTCAAGCCGATCGTCGCGACCCACTTCCAGCAGCTCGCCGACGCCCTGGCCGCCAAGGGGTTGCGCACCAGGGTGCAGATCATGCAGGTCCACGGCGGGTTCCTCTCGGTCGAGGAGACCGCGCGGGCACCGATCTCGATGTTCAACTCCGGCCCGGTCGGCGGGGTGACCGGCGCGCGCCTGCTCGGCATGCGGCTGGGCCGGCGCCGGGTGCTCACCGCCGACATGGGCGGTACCAGCCTGGACGCCGCCGCGATCATCGACGACGAGCTGCGGGTGCTGCCGCGGGCCGAGATCGGCGGGCTGCCCACCAGCCTCACCGCGGTGGACATCGAGACCATCGGCGCCGGGGGTGGCAGCCTGGGCTGGATCGACGGCCGCGGGGTGCTGCGCGTCGGCCCGCACAGCGCCGGTTCCGTGCCCGGGCCCGCCTGCTACGACAAGGGCGGCGAGCGTCCGGCCGTGACCGACGCCGCGCTGGTCATGGGGCTGATCAACCCCGAGTACTACCTGGGCGGGACGGTCACCCTGTCGCCGGGCAAGGCGCGCGAGGCGATCCGGCGGCACCTCGCCGACCCGCTCGGGCTGTCCGAGGACGCCGCCGCGCACGGCATGTACCGGCTGGCGACCTCGCAGATGGCCAACGCGCTACGCAAGATCACCGTCAACCGCGGGCACGACCCCCGTGAGTTCACCCTGGTCGGCTTCGGCGGCGCCTGCGGACTGTTCGCCGCCGCGATCGCCGCCGATACGGGAGTGGGCGAGGTGATCATTCCACGCAACGCCGCCGTGTTCTCGGCGTACGGGCTCATGCACGCCGACTCGGTCTTCTCCGCGGTCCAGACCAGCCCGTGGACGATGGACCAGCCGGCCGAGGTGCTGGAGAGGGAGTTCGCCGCCCTGGAACAGCGGGCGCGCGACTGGTTCGACGCCGAGGGCATCCCCCAGGACCGCCGCGCGGTCTTCCGCGAGGCCGACATGAAGTTCGTCGGCCAGATCTTCGAGGTGACCACGCGCCTGCCCGAGGAGCCGTTCCGGGAGGGCGACAAGGAGACGCTGCGCCGCCGGTTCGTGGCGGACTACGAGGCCGAGTTCGGCACCGGCACCGCGTGGACCGAGGCCGAGGTGCTGCTGGTCAACTCGCGGGTACGGGCGGTCGGCCGCACCGAGACGCAGACCGTGACCGAGACCCCCGGCCAGGAGCGGCACACCGTCACCACGCGGGAGGTCGTCGAGCCGCTGTCCGGCCACCGCCGCCACGTCGAGGTGCACCGGGGGTTCGGCGCGCTCGGCAAGGCCGAGGGCCCGTGCCTGATCGAGGAACCCGACACCACCGTCTACGTGCCGCCGGCCGCGACGGTCGAGGTCATCGACGGTGGGCACTTCCTCATCCGCCTGAACCACGCCGGCGCCGGCGACGCCGCCTGATCGAAGGAGACCCCCGTGAGCTCACCGACGCCCGACGACTTCGACCCGATCACGCTGGAAGTGATCAGGATGCGCCTCGACTCGATCGTCGAGGAGATGGGCATCGCGATGATCCGGTCCTCCGGATCGCCCGTCATCACCGAGGCCGGTGACTTCAACACCGCGCTGTTCGATCCCGAGGGACGCATCTACGCGTACTCGGACTACGTGCAGTTCCACATCGGGTCGGGCAGCGTCGCCGTCCGCAACCTCGTCGAGGCCATCCGGGGCGAGCCGTTGTATCCGGGCGACGCTTTCATCTGCAACGACCCGCACACCGCGGGGGCGAGCCACCCGCCCGACACCAACGTGATCTCCCCGATCTTCCACGGCGCGGAGCTGATCGGCTGGGCGCAGTCGCAGGCGCATCTGCTCGACGTCGGGGGCATGACCCCCGGCGGCTTCGCGCCCGGCGCGTACGACTGCTACAGCGAGGCCCTGCGGCTGCCGCCCGGGGTCAAGGTCTTCGAGCGGGGCGAGCCGGTCGAGTGGGTCCGGCGGATCCTGCTCAACAACGTCCGTGTCCCCGTGCCGTACTGGAACGACGTGCGCAGCCTCGTCGCGAGCAACAACACCGGCATCCGCCGGCTGCTCGCCACGATCACCGAGTTCGGGCTCGACCGCTTCCGGGCGTACACGCGGCGCAACTTCGAGATCGCCGAGCAGGTCGTGCGCGACCGGCTGGCCCGGCTGCCCGACGGCGTGTGGGAGGCGGAGGAGTGGACCGAGCACAACGGGCACACCGACGATCTCTACCGGGTCCGGTGCACGCTGACCAAGCGCGGCGGCCAGGCCACGCTGGACTTCACGGGGTCCAGCCCGCAGACCGACGGGTTCGTCAACTGCAGCTACGGGGCCCTGGTGGGCAGCGTCGCCACCGCCATCGTGCCGATCCTGGCGTGGGATGTGCCGTTCAACGAGGGCGTCATGACGGCCTTCGAGGTGGTCGCCGAGCCGGGGAGCATCGTCAACCCGCGCCCGCCGGCGCCGATCAGCAACGGCCACCTCACCACCGGGGCCCGGGTGAGCAGACTGATCACCAAGCTGTTCAACGAGTCGTGCCGGGCCAGTGACGACCCCGTGCTCCGGGAGCGTACGCAGGGCGTCTGGGCCGACTCCTGGACGGGCGGGATCTCGGCCGGAACCCGTGACAACGGCGAGTACTTCGTGCTGTTCAACATGGACGGCGGCGGCATGGGGGCCGGCGCCCAGCCCGAGGCCGACGGCCTCGACTGCGCCGGAATGATGACGCAGATGAACAACATGCTGCCGGACGTGGAGATGAACGAGATGCTCTACCCGGTGCTCTACCTGTGGAAGCGGCTCTCTCCCGCCAGCGCGGGCCACGGCGCGCACCGGGGCGGCCTCGGCCACGAATTCGCCTGGACACTGCACGGCGCGAGCGAGGTGACGCAGACCGTGTTCGCGCCCAGCGCCCAGGTGCCCGCCGACGGCTACGGGGGCGGCCTGCCCGGCGGCGGCAGCGGCCACCTTCTGTACCGCGACACCGACGTGTGGCGGCTCATGTCCGGCGGCACCGTCCCCACCGAGGAGAACCTCTCCGCGGCCACCAGGCAGTTGCTGGACATCAACCAGTACGACCTCACCGTCCGGCGCGGCGACGTCTTCGTCCAGTGGATCGCCGGAGGAGGCGGTTACGGCGACCCCCTGCTGCGCGACCCGGCGCGGGTCGCGCAGGACGTCGGCGACGGCTACGTGACCGCGGCCGTGGCCGAGCGTGTTTACGGCGTGGTGCTCGACGGTGACCATGCCGACCTCGCCGCGACCGCCGGGCGCAGGGCCGCGCTCCGCGCGGAACGGCTGGGCGGCATACCCCCCGAGGCGGCGGTCCGGGACACGATGATCGGCGTCGCCGGAGCCTCCGTCCCGGCCCGGGGGCGGGACGGCCACTGGTACTGCCCGGCCAGCGGGGCCCCGATCGGCACCGCCGACGACTGGCACGACGACGCCGTGATCCGGACCCGTCCCGCCGCCGAACGCCTCGCCGAACTCGGCGTGCGGATCCGGCCCCGGTCCGGAGAGCCCGCCGTCCTGCTGGACGAGTTCGTCAGCCCGGCCTGCGGCACCCTGCTGGAGACCAGAGTGCGCGTGGCCGCGCCGGAGGAGGTGTGCGCCCGATGACCGCCGAGACCTGGGACGGCGGCGACCCCGCCCCGGCGGAGCGCGGGCCTCTCGCCGGAGTCGTGGTGCTGGACATCACCCGGGTGGTCGCGGGCCCGTTCTGCTCGATGATCCTCGCCGACCTCGGCGCGACGGTGATCAAGGTCGAGCGGCCGACCGAACCGGACTACGCCCGCGACTTCCCCCCTCATCTGCCGGCCGCCGACGGGAGCACGTTCAGCGCGTTCTTCGCGCAGTACAACCGCGGCAAGCTCGGGCTCACCCTCGACCTGGCGACGCCCGACGGGCGAGACCTGCTCAAGCAGCTCGTGCGCCGGGCCGACGTGCTGGTGGAGAACTTCCGGCCGGGCACCATGGACAAGCTCGGCGTCGGGCCCGCCGTCCTGCGCGCGGAGAACCCCCGCCTGGTCTACACCGCCATCTCCGGCTTCGGCCAGACCGGGCCGTACCGGAGCAGGCCGGCCTACGACAACTCCGCGCAGGCCACCGGCGGCCTGTGGTCGATGAACGGCTACGCCGACCGGCCCCCGGTCCGGGTCGGCACGATCATCGGCGACCTGTCGGCCACCCTGTACGCCGTCATCGGCACCCTGGCCGCCTTGCGGCACGCCGAACGCACCGGTGAGGGCCAGCTCGTCGACGTGTCGCAACAGGACTCGGTGCTGTCGCTGACCGAGAACGCGGTCGTGTCGTACACGGTGGACGGCGAGGTGCCCAGGCCGCTGGGCAACCAGCACCCGTTCGTACGCCCGTACGAGCTGTACCCGTGCAAGGACGGGTACGTCTTCTTCGGTGGCTACACCGACAAGTTCTGGCGGCTGACCTGCACGATGTTCGACCGTCCCGAACTCGCCGGTGACCCGGAGATCGACACCATGGCCAAGCGGTTCGACCCCGGTGTCTACTCCCACCGGATTCGTCCGCTGCTGTTCGACTGGTTCGCGTCACGCACCCGCGCCGAACTCGAAGAACTGGCCGGCGACCAGGTGCCGCTGAGCGCGGTCAAGACCATCGCGGAAGTGGTGGACGATCCGCAGATCGCCGCGCGCGACATGATCGTCGACGTCGAGTACCCGGACTTCGGGCCGTTGCGGATGTTCGGCCAGCCGATCAAGCTCGACGTCACTCCCGCCCGGCCGCGTACGCTCGCCCCGCGCCCTGGCGAGCACACCGACGCCGTACTGCGGGGCCTGCTGGACCTCTCACCGCAGCGGATCGCCGAACTTCGCGCCGGGGGGGTGATCTGATTGACCATCGGCTTCGAGCGGGACGGGTCCACGGCCATCATCTCCTTCGCCCGTCCCGCCAAGCTCAACGCGCTGACCCTGGCCATGTACGACGAGCTCGCCGACGCCTTCGCCCGGGTGCGGGACGACGACACGATCGCCGCGGCCGTCCTCACCGGTGAGGGCGAACGCGCGTTCTGCGTCGGCGCGGACCTGGGCGAGTCGATCCCCGCGCTGGCCGAGGGGCGGTTCGACATCTCCCGCTGGGACGGCGCGCACCAGAAGCACACCAACCTGTTCAAGCCGGTGATCGCCGCCGTCAACGGCCTGTGCCTGGGCGGCGGGTTCGAGATCATGCTCTCCACCGACCTGCGGGTCGCGAGCGAGGACGCCGAGTTCGGCCTTCCCGAGCCGGGCGTCGGAGTGGTGCCGGCCGGGGGCACACTCGCCCGGCTGACCCGGCAGATCCCGTACGCCTGGGCCATGCGGTTGCTGCTGCTCGGCGAGCGCGTCCCGGCCGCCGAAGCGCTGCGGCTGGGCCTGCTCAACGCCGTCGTACCGGCGCAGGAGGTGATGCCGACGGCGCTCGCGTGGGCCCGCCGGATCGGCGGGCTGTCCGGCACCGCGGTCGAGACGATCAAGGAGGCCGTCCTGCGCCTGGGCGACCTCCCGCTCCACCAGGCGTTCCACGCCGAGGCGCGCTACGGGCAGCGGGCGTTCACCTCGCCCGACGCCCGCGAGGGCCTGGCGGCCTTCGCCGCCCGCCGATCACCCGAGTTCCCCTCACGCAAGGGGCAAGGGTGAACCACTACGGAGTCGACCCGTTGCCCAGCCTGCCCGGCCGGATAACGATCTGGGAGGTAGGGCCACGGGACGGCCTGCAGAACGAGGCCGCGATCCTGCCCGTCGAGGTGAAGGTCGAGCTCGTCGAGCGGCTCGTCGACGCCGGGCACACCGTCGTGGAGACCACCTCGCTGGTGCACCCGAAATGGGTGCCGCAGCTCGCCGACGCCGAAGAGGTGCTGCGCCGGCTGAAGCGGCGCGATGGCGTGCGCTACCCGGTGCTCGTCCCGAACGAGCGCGGCCTGGACCGGGCGATCGGCCTCGGGCTCACCGACGTCGCCGTCTTCGCCAGCGCCACCGAGTCCTTCGCCAGGGCCAACCTGAACCGGACCGTCGCCCAGTCGCTGGAGATGTTCGCCCCTGTGGTCGCCCGCGCCCGCGAGGCGGGCCTGGGCGTACGCGGCTACCTGTCGATGTGCTTCGGCGACCCGTGGGAGGGCGAGGTGCCGATCCCCCAGGTCGTCGCGGTCGCGACGCGGCTGCTCGCGCTCGGCTGCACCGAGCTCGGCCTCGGCGACACGATCGGCGTCGCGACCCCCGGCCGGGTTGCCGCGCTGCTCGACGCCCTGGTGGGCGCCGGGGTACCGGTCGGACGGATCGGCGTGCACTTCCACGACACCTACGGCCAGGCCCTGGCGAACACCCTCGTCGCGCTCGGCCGCGGGGTCACCACGGTCGACGCGTCCGCCGGCGGCCTCGGCGGCTGCCCCTACGCCAGGAGCGCCACCGGCAACCTCGCCACCGAGGACCTGCTCTGGCAACTGGCCGGACTCGGCATCGACACCGGCGTGGACCTGGGCAAGCTGGTCGAGACGAGCGCCTGGCTCGCCGCGCGTCTGAACCGTCCGAGCCCTTCGCGTACGGTCCGGGCCCTCACGCCGTCCGGGTGTTGAGCGGGAGACGGAGGACGAAGCGTGCTCCGCCCGAGGGCGCGTCCTCGGCGTGGAGGGTGCCGTGGTGGGCGTGGGCGATGTCACGGGCGACGGCCAGGCCGAGCCCGGTGCCGCCGCGGTCGCGGCTGCGGGCGGTGTCCAGCCGGGCGAAGCGCTGGAAGATGTGCTCGCGCTCCGCTGGAGGCACGCCCGGGCCGTCGTCGGTGACGCTGAGCTCGGCCATGCCTTCGGCGCGGCGCACCGTGACCACCACGTCGCGCGCGGCGTGCCGTTGCGCGTTGTCCAGCAGGTTGTCCAGCACCCGGCGGATCTGTTCCGGGACGGCGTCGGCCGTCACGCCGGCGGTGAGGTCGAGCCGTGCCGGGTGCGGATCGCCGGTGCGGCGCGCGGTTCCGGCCTCGACCAGTACGGCCAGGTCGACGGGCTCCAGGGCGGCGGGCGGTGTCGCTCCGATCCGGGCCAGCAAGAGGAGGTCGCTGATGATGGCCTGCAGCCGGTCCACATCCTCCAGGGTGTGTTCCATCAGGTCGGCGAGGTCGGTCTCGTCGGGGTGAAGTTGCGCCTCCTCCAACTTGACCCGTAGCCCGGCCAGCGGAGTGCGCAGTTCGTGCGAGGCGTCGGTGGTGAAGCGTCGCTGGCGGTCGAGCGCCTGCTGCAACGACGCGGTGACGTGCTCCAGCTCCGCGGATATCGCGTGCTCGCGGGTGTAGCGGCGGGCGTTGTCGACGCACACCGCGGCGCGGCCGACCAGTTCCTCGGCCAGGGCGAGGTCGTCATCCTCGAACGCGTCCTTGCCCGTGGCGCGATAGAAGCTCACCACCCCGAGCGTGACGCCCCGGGCCCGCATCGGCGCCGCGATGAGCGAGTGGATGCCCTGCTCACAGATTCTCCGGCAGCGCTCGGGATCCTGTGCCAGCCACCCGAAGGTGGTGGACAACACCGGGCCGAGCACCGGCTGCCCGGTGGCGAGGCTGCGCCCCTGCGGCGTGGACGGGAGCGGGTGGATGAGCGAGCCAAGCTGGTGCAGATCGGTCCCCTCGCTGATGCCCGCGAGGGCGACCCGGCGCTGCCCCGTGTCCATGCTGCCGGGCTCGTCGCCCCGCAGGACGCAGTCGGTCAGATCGACGGCGACGTAGTCGGCGAACCGGGGGACGGCTACCTGGGCCAGTTCCTCGGCGGTCCGGGTGATCTCCAGGGTGGTGCCGATGCGGGAGCCCGCGTCGCACAGCAGGCTGAGTCGCTCGCGCGCCCGCAGGGCGAGCCGGCCGATGCCCGGCTCGCTCACGGCGAGCAGCCACCCCTCGGGTCCGGTCACCTTCCCCCGTTCGGCCGGGCCTCCTGGCCGTCGGCGAGCCACGCCTTCACCGCGATGGCGGTGGAACCGATGATCGGCTGGGCCACGAGCGTGGCGGTGCGGCCGTCCGAGAGGGCCGTCTTCACCACCGCCGCCCGGCCCTGCGCGACCAGCCGCACGGCGGCGTCCTCCAGGGCGAGCCGATCAAGGCGGCACAGGTCCGGGGGCGTGGAAGCCGTCGCGACGCCTCCATCTGGCGCCCGGAGGAACTCCTCTGTCAGGGCCCGCTCGTGTTCGGCCGCCATTTCGAACAATCGCCGCTCGACGGCGGCGGCCGATCGCCGGGCCAGGACCATCATCTCCGCGTTGGCCGTGTCGTTCGGGCCGACGACGCTGATGACCCCGTTCACCCGTCCGCTGAGCGGGTGGCGTATCGGGACGCCCACGCCGGTGAGCCCGCGCAGTTCCTCCGCGAAGTGCTCATTGCCGATGACCTGGCAGATTCGCCGTTCCACCAGCGCCGAGCCGAAGGCGTTGGTGCCCATGTCCGCCTCGGCGAAGCGGAACCCGGGTGCGGCGCCGACCGCGTCCAGAGTCCGGCGCAGGGCCGGTTCGCCCTCGTTGCGCAGGAACATGACCCCACTCGCATCGCCCAGGAACATGCTCACCGGGGTGCCCTCGACGACGGTACGCAGTCGCTCGAACACGGGCCGTGCCGCGCGCACCACTCCGCAGTCGAAATCAAGAGCACCGAGCAGGCGCGGCTGCACGGTGCTGGGCGTGAGTCCCGCCTCCTGGCACCGCCGCCACGAATGCAGGGTCGCGGCGCGTACGTCATTCCCCGTGAGCTTCCCATCCAGGAACCGCTCCACGAGCTTCTCGTCGGGCCCTCCCCCGTCGTCCCAGCCCTCTGCCATCCGGCTCACTCCAAAGACTTCTCCACGGTGAGCTTTGTCCACCTTCCGCCCAGAATACGGAGGAACCGCATCTCGAATCTCATGTCCCGGCAAAGAAATGCCAGGTCCTGGCCTTCCCCGGCAGCGGCCGTCATGCCCGCGCACCCTCAGACGGCGGCCTTGCGCTCGCGCGGCAGTTCGTGCGCCCGCAGGAGGGCCAGGTGATCCTCCTGCCCGTGCCGATGGCCGACCTGGCCGGGCCACAGGCGTCGGCTGCGCTCGTCGATGCTCGCCGATGTGGTCCGGGGAGCCTGCGATGAGGTCGAGCATGTGATCGATCGTGGCCGCGTCGGACCTGGCGTACTCCTCGCCGGTGCGCAGGTGGACCGGAGAGGTGTGCGCATGATCGGTCCGGCCCATACGCCGGCACCATGCCCAGCGGCCCGGTTTCCCTGCTCCACAAGTGGGCCGGCTCCCACCGCATCGACACCGAAGAGTTCTACCGCCTCCGCAAAGGCGTAGTCGAGGAGCCGGCGGCACCCTGGAATCTTATAGGTTCCCAAGATCCCAGCTAATCGATGATTCTTATCTAGGTTTCGCGCGGCCCGGAATGGACCCAGGTAAAAGACCCGTTGGTCGCCGACCGGGCATCGCGACATCATCACCGTTGCTGTTGGACGGTAGACCCCTCACCAGGGAAAGGAAAGCAATGCGTCTACGAATCGCGTCTCTCTCACTGGCCTGCGCGGCGGGGATCGCTGCAACCACATTCACGGCCGCTCCTGCCCATGCTATTCCGACCAATTGTTCTGGAGGGGCCGCCTCGCGGACCGCCTACATCTCGGTCTGCCATGCGGGGACGGGTTCCTATCGGGCGGTCGCTTTCTGTGATTATCCCGACGGCACCTTAACTTCGGCGCTCGGCAACTGGGTATACATGCCGTCCAGTTCGTATTCGACGGCATACTGCCCCAATAGGCCCGTGTACGGCGGACAGGGCATCCTCGATTCTGGCTTTACCGAAAGGCGCTGATATCTGAGCGAGGAGCCCCTGCTCTTCGCTCGCTGTGCCGGCGAACCTCATACCCTGAGATCACATATCTTGCGCGTTCGAGTCCGCCGGTTCGCCGGAGGTCAGGCCGCAGCCGAAGCCGAGTGCCATCAACGCCGGCGCATCGGCGCGGGCTTGGCCGGGCAGATGTTCAGCCCACGAGCAGGTGACGGCGTCCACGTTCGATGGACGCCGAAAACCCTTTGCGTGGCAGAGGGAACGGCCGACACACTCTCGGGATGGTCGAGAGCCTGCACATCGATGGGCGCGCCGGCATCGATGCGGGGCTGGTGAAGCGACTGGTCGCGACCCAGTTCCCGCAGTGGGGCGCCCTTCCCGTGACCCCGGTCGAGAGGGACGGGTGGGACAACCGCACCTACCGTCTCGGTGACGAGATGACGGCGCGTCTTCCCACTGCCGCCGGCTATGCCCCGGCGGTCGACAAGGAACATCGATGGCTGCCGATTCTCGCGCCGTCGTTGCCGGTCGCCATTCCCACGCCTCTGGCGAAGGGGGCTCCGGGCGAGGGGTACCTGTTCAGTTGGTCGATCCGGGGCTGGCTGGACGGCGAGACCGCGAGCCTTGACCGCATCGGCGACCTGCCCGAGTTCGCGACCTCGGTCGCCGACTTCATTCTTGCCCTGCAGCGCGTCGACGCGACGGGCGGGCCGACGGCGGGCGCGCACAGCTTCTATCGGGGGGCGTCACCGGCTTACTACGACGATGAGACACGCCGCTCCCTCGCCGTGTTGGACGGCCGCATCGACACCACCCGGGCATCGGCGGTGTGGGACGCCGCCCTCAAGGCGGCCTGGTCCGGGCCGCCGGTGTGGTTCCACGGCGACGTTGCGAGCGGCAACCTGCTGGTCAGGAACGGGAGGCTGGCCGCCGTCATCGACTTCGGGACATCAGGAGTCGGCGATCCCGCCTGCGATCTGGTGATCGCGTGGACGATGTTCTCGGGCGACAGCCGGGAGGCCTTCCGCGGCGCTGTCGGTCAGGATCCCGCCATGTGGGCGCGGGCTCGCGGCTGGGCCCTGTGGAAGGCCCTGATCAGCCTGGTCGAGACCATCGACAGGGACGAGAGGAAAGCCGCGGGCAACCGCCGCGTCATCGATGAGGTCCTGGCTGACCATGATCGTGCCGGCTGACTCCACCGGGACCAGCGGTCGAGCTCACGTCGGGATCGCAGAGTCTCGGTGGGTGCTCTGAAGCTCTGGATGTTCGCCTGTACCTGGCTCCGCACGTGAACCCGTCCGCAGACACCCGCCGGCCGCGCGAGACAGGCTGGAAGATCCTTGCGAACGGGTCAGGAAGGGCTCCCTGGGTTCCTGGCCGAAAACCCAGCAGATCGCTCAGGCGGGCACGGGCTCCTGGTCGGCATCGGCAAAGGGGGGACAGCTCTCGCCGGTCATTCGAGCGGCCGCGTCAATGTAGTCGGCAAGAGCGTCGCGGGATTGAGCGAGCCTGTCCATCTGCTCGTCCAGTCGCTGCAGCCGTGACCGCATCGCGGCCAGCAACTCGGGGCACCCGAGTAGCTCCGGGGCCTCTCCGACCGCACAGGGCAGCAGGTACGCGATGTCCTCAGAGGACAAACCGGCACCAAGCAGGTGCCGGATCTGCTTCACCCGCAGCACGGCGTTCTCGTCGTACTCGCGGTAACCGTTCGCGCCCCGGTCTGCCTCCAGCAGGCCCTGGGCCTCGTAGTAGCGCAACTGATGGGCGTTGACGCCCGTGCGACGACTCAGTTCCCCGATCAGCATCAAAACCTCACTTGACCTTCACACCGGTATCAACGTTGACGATGCTGCCATGAACAGCAGAACCGATACACCCGTGACGGTCATCGGCCTCGGACTGATGGGCCAGGCGCTCGCCGGCGCGTTCCTGAAAGCCGGGCATCCCACAACCGTGTGGAACCGCACGACCTCCAAGGCCGACCAACTGGTGGCCAAGGGTGCACGGCTGGCGCCAACGGTCGGCGACGCGCTCAAGGCAGGTTCCCTGACGATCATCTGCGTCACCGATTACCAGGCCATGCACGAGCTGCTCGGTGCGAGCGATATCGAGCTGGACGGCACGATGTTGATCAACCTGACCTCGGGCGACTCGGCCCAGGCCCGGGAAGTCGCCCAATGGGCCGAGCAGCGCGGCGCCCATTATCTGGACGGCGCCATCATGGCCATCCCGTCGGCGATCGGGACCGCCGATGCGGTGATTCTGCACAGCGGGCCGCAGTCGTACTTCGAGGCGCACAAGTCAACGCTCGACGCGCTCGGCACCGTCACCTACCTGGGTGCGGACCATGGGCTGGCGTCCCTGTACGACGTGGCCGGCCTCGCCATGATGTGGAGCGTCCTGAACGCCTGGCTCCAGGGCACCGCCCTGCTCAGGACGGCCGGTGTGGACGCCGCAACGTATGCGTCGTTTGCGCAGCAGATCGCTACCGTTGTGGCCGAATGGCTGCCTGGGTATGCCGAGCAGATCGACAGCGGCTCCTTCCCGGCGGAGGTGTCGGCCCTGGAGACCGATGTGCGGGCGATGGCACACCTGATCGAGGAGAGCGAGGCGGTGGGTGTCAACGCCGAACTGCCGAAGTTGATCAAGGCGATGGCCGACCGCTCGGTCGCCGCCGGACACGGTGGGGAGCAGTATCCCGTGCTGATCGAAGAGTTCAGCAAACCCCGCAACGACTGACCGATCCCGACACCGGGATCTCAGCGGTCTCGGTGAGGTCGACTCCGTGTAGGGGGCCCGGGAAGCGATCTTCCAGGGCTCCGACCCACCCCGGCTCACACCCACCCGTGAACACCCCACAGGTCGGAAAGCCCGGTTCCAGATCATGGAGCCGGGCCTTTCGCCATGTTGCTCGGTCAGCGCCGCCAGTGGTGTTCGGGCAGCCTCAGCCACATGTCGGCTTGGCCGACGATCGCCCGAGCGTCGGTCGGACGGAGGCCCGCGCCGGAGCAGCAGTAGGCCACGGCCTCGCCGTGGTAGAGGGATTTCCTCGGCTGCCTGATGGAGGGGTCGTTCACCCGCATCGAGACCGTCATGCCGTCAAGGTGCGAGCGCGACCTGGACGGGCCGGCAGCAGACTTGTGCCGGCCCGCGTTCCGGTCAGCTGTTCTTCGTCAGACGCGGTGCCGTTTTCCACACGAGCGCAGTGACAAGCAGCATGAGGAACATCGGTAGCAGCAGTATCGGCCCGGTCGTGACCGAGAGGGCGCCGAGCTGTCCGGCCCGACGTCCGGGGAGGAGTCATCGGGCGTTGGCGTTGGTGGCCGAGCACGCCATGTGTTTAGCCGCCTTCAGATTCGCTTCAGCATGCGCTCGTGACAATGCAGCCCCATGACCAACGCCCGCGTGCTGCTCGCGATCGCCGCAGCCCTATCCACCTCACTCCTGGCGGCCCTTACCGGTTGCGCCTCGTCCGAAGGGCCCCAGCCATCGGCCGTACCCTCCGCCGACCAGCAGCGCCAGAGCCAGGCCCAGCTCGCCACCTGCATGAAGAGCAAAGGCTTCACCTACCATCCGGTCGTCTCCCGGCCAGAGCTACCAGATGCCGTCAAGCAGGAGATGTCCGGCGACTACCCCGCGATGAAGGCGTATCGCAGCAAATACGGCTTCGGGTTCGCCGCCTCCACCGTCTACCCCAACGAAGGGGTCGGCCGGATGGCCGCCCTCTCCCTCAGCGGGGGCAACGCCGACGACGACCCCAACGGGAAGGTCATCGCCGGGCTGTCCAAGCCGCAGCAGGAGGCGTACTTCAACACGATGGACGCCTGCGCGCTCGAAATGATCAACAAGGCCACCGGCAAGAACCTGAAGTCGATGGAGGAGGTGGCCAAGGCCCAGAGCGCGATGGTGAAGCAGATTATCAGCCGCGAGATCGACGGCGATCCGAAGCTGGTGGAGCTGGCGAGCGCGTTCGCCGACTGCCTCAAGGGCAAGGGTTACCGGGTCACCTCCCAGCGCCCCTCGCAGATCGTCCGCAGCACCGAGGGGCCGTTCATGACCGAGTTCGGCAAGCTCCTCGGCCAGAAGCCCACAGCCGACCAGGCGCGGCCCTTGCTGCAACGCGAGATCAAAGCGGCCCTGGACGACCTGGAGTGCGGCAAGGAGTTCTACGCCGCCTATCGGCCCAAAGCCAACGAGGTCTACGACCGCGCCCAGCTCCTCCCCGGCCTGAACATGGCCGCCATGACAACCGAGGGGTAGCGTGCGCAGGTCCAGAGTGCTCGCCCTCATCGTGGTGGGAGTACTGGTGATCGCGGGTGTGGGCTGGGCGGTCGGCTCCCGGCTGCGTTCCCCGGCCCACGAGGCGGCCGCGCGCCAACCGCCCAAGCCCTCCCTGGTCACCGCGCCGGTCGAGCGGCGCAAGCTCACCAGCACCGTCACGGTCAGCGGCACGCTCACGTACGGCTCGCCGCTGCCGGTCACGCTGGCCGGAATGGTCGGCGGAGCGAACGGCGGAGCCAACGGCACGCCGCAACGCGTCACCACGGCTCCCGATCCCGGGCCGATCCGCGAGGGCGACGTGCTGATGCAGGTCAACGGGCGGCCGGTCTTCGCCCTGCGAGGGAAGCGGCCGATGTACCGCCCGCTCGTGCCCGGCACCGAGGGCGACGACGTCAAGCAGCTCCAGCGTGCCCTGCGAGTGAAGGTGACCGGCGTCTTCGACGCGGCCACCGTGGCGGCGGCGAAGCGCTGGTACGTCAAGCGCGGCTACCGGGCGCAGGAACCCGACCTGGAATCCCGCAAGACCCTGCAGCAGTTGCGCCAAGCCGTACAGACCGCGGAGGAGACCCTGGCGGCCGACCGCAAGGCTCTGGGCGAGGGTCTCGACGTGCGGCCGCTCCGGCTCCGCCACGACAACGCCCGCCGTGACCTGCGGGCGGCCGAGAGGGCGCTGGCAGAGGCGCCGGAGGTCACGCCCGAGCAGGAGACCCAGCTGGCCTCGTTGCGCCGTGCCGTACGAGCTGCCGAGGAGCAGGTCCTCACGGCCGAGCAGGCGCTGACGGAGGCCAGGAAACCGGAGCCCACGCCGACCACGACCCCGGCGCCCACGCCCAGCGCGGTGGACACGAGCCTGCTGGAGATGAAGCTGGCCAACGCCCGGCAGGACCTCTACGACGCCCAGCAGGCGATGGCCGCCTACGAGGAGCAGGTCCGCGTCGACCGGGACAGGCGGCTGGAGGAGCTGCGCAAGGCGGTGCGCACCGCGAAGGAGGCCGAGGCCACCGCCGCCCAGGCGCTGAGCCGGGCCAGGAAGGTCTCGCCGCTGCGGATGAAGGTCACGCACAGCAAGGCCAACCTCGCCGATGCCCGGACCATGCTGGCCGAGTTCCGCAAGACCTACGGCGTGAGCGTGCCGGCAGGCGAGATCGTCTTCCTGCCGAAGCTGCCCGCCCGCATCGACAAGGCGGAGGTCAAGCCGGGCGACACCATCGAGGGCAAGGTCGCCACCGTGACCAGCTCCACCTTCGCGGTCAGCGGGTCGGTCGACGCCAAGGAGGCCAAGCTGCTGCGCCCCGGCCAGGAGGCGAGCATGGAGACCATCGACGGCACCCAGCTGTCCGCCACGCTGACCGCGACCGGCGAGGAGGCCCGCCTGACCCCGGAGGAGGGCGAGAACGGGCAGAAGGGCGAGTCGGACACCGGCTCGGTGCCCATCCTGCTCACGCCCGGCTCGGCCAAGGGGCTCAAGTCCCTGGTCGGTTCGCCGATGACGGTGCGGATCTCGGTCGGCTCGACCGACGGCGAGGTGCTGGCCGTCCCGGTGGCCGCTGTGGTCACCTCCGCCGACGGCCGGCCGCGGGTCAGGGTCGCGCTGGACGGCGACCGCACCCGCGAGGTCGAGGTGCGTACCGGGCTGACCGCCGACGGCGACGTGGAGGTCACACCGGTGCGCGCGGGCGAGCTCAAGGAGGGCGATCGGGTGGTGGTGAGCGATGCCTGAGCCCGTCATCGAGTTGAGCGGCGTCTGCCGCGACTTCCCCACCGATCCGCCGGTGCGCGCGTTGGCCGACGTGGACCTGCGCGTCGGCCCGGGCGACTACGTCGCCATCGTTGGGCCGTCCGGATCCGGCAAGTCCACCCTCCTCAACATCCTCGGACTGCTCGACCGGCCGACCTCCGGCTCCTACCGCCTCGATGGCGTCGAGACCACGGCGCTGCGCGACGGCGGGCGGACCCGGCTGCGCGGCACCCGCATCGGCTTCGTCTTCCAGTCCTTCCACCTGCTGTCTCACCGGACGGTCGTGGAGAACGTGATGCTGGCCGAGGTGTACGGCCCGCATCCGCGAAGCGGCCGGCGGGCACGGGCCGAGCAGGCACTGGAGCAGGTGGGCATGGGGCACCGTGTCGGCTTCGTCCCCGACCGACTGTCGGGGGGCGAGCGCCAGCGCGTGGCCATCGCCCGCGCTCTGATGGCCAGGCCCGCCCTGCTGCTGTGCGACGAGCCGACCGGCAACCTCGACAGCCGCAACACCGAGGCCATCCTCGACCTGTTCGACGGCCTGCGCGCCGATGGCCTGACCATCCTGGTGATCACGCATGAGGACGAGGTGAGCGCCCGGGCCAAACGCCGGGTCCGGATCACTGACGGGGTGCTCCGTGAAGCTCCGTGACCTGTGGGCCGAGTCCCTGGCCGGGATGCTCGCCCGCCCGGTGCGCTCGGCGCTGACCACTCTCGGCACCGTCCTGGGCATCACCACGCTGGTGGTCACCCTGGGCATCGCGGCGACCGCGGGCAACCAGATCGTCGGCCGCTTCGACGAGCTGCTGGCCACCAGCATCACCGTCGAGGTGCCGCGCGGGGGCCACCACCCCCTGGTGTCCTGGGAGGCGGCCGGCGAACTGCGACGCCTGCGCGGCGTGACGTCGGCGACGGCGCTGGCGCAGAGCGACGGGAGTTCCAACCTCGTCGTGACCGCCAACAACCTGCTCGACCCGACCAGGGTGGCCGGGCAGACCCTCGCGGTCGTCGCGGCCACCCCCGACCTACCGGGGACCACCCACGGCCGGATGCTGGCCGGGCGCTTCTACGACGCCGGCCACGTCGCCCGCCGCGACCGCGTGGTCGTGCTGGGGGAGCAGGCCGCCGCCATGCTCGGCATCACCAGCCTGGAGCACGCGCCCGCCGTGTTCATCAAGGACCGCGCCTACACCGTCATCGGCATCATCGGCGACATGCGGCGCGAGCAGATCCTGGACAGCGCGGTCCTCGTCCCGCCCGCGCTCGGTCCCGACTTCGGGCTGAAGGACGTCACCCGCGTCCTGGTCGCCACCCAACTGGGCGCCGCCGAGCTGATCGCCCGCCAGGCGCCGCTCGCGCTCAGCCCCAACCGCAGCGGTGAACTGCAGGTGATCGCCCCGCCCAGCCCCAAGCGGGCGCGTGACGGCGCCCAGGACGACGTCAACGGCCTCTTCCTCGTCCTCGGTCTGGTCTCCCTGGTCGTCGGCGCGGTGGGCATCGCCAACGTCACCCTGGTCACCGTCATGGAGCGGGTCGCGGAGATCGGCCTGCGCCGCTCCCTGGGCGCGGCTCGCCGCCACATCGCCGCCCAGTTCCTGCTGGAATCCAGCCTGACCGGCCTGACCGGCGGGGTGATCGGGGCCAGCCTGGGCATGGTGGCCGTCGTCGCGGTGGCGGCCGTGCGTCAGTGGACCCCGGTCCTGGATGTACGGCTGGCGCTGGCCGCGCCCGTGGCGGGTGCGCTGGTGGGGCTCCTGGCGGGCCTGTATCCGGCGCTGCGCGCGGCCCGTATGGAACCGGTCGACGCACTGCGCTGAGCTTTGTGGGGGGGGCGGGCGGGGGGCAAAGGTGGGGTCGACAACAGTGGGGGGCGGGCCGGCTCTCGCGCACCCCCGCCCGCGGGAGAGCAC
>NZ_JBEOZN010000075.1:0-48321 GCF_040298085.1 Streptosporangium sp. NPDC001681
TCTACAGGGATCTGGCCGACTTGCCCGGCCTGTATGGTCCTAGGCATTCTTCGGCCTCTGAGAGGATTTCTTCCACGAAAACCCCCAGCTCAGCCGAGGTGAGCACGGCGCGCATACCCACTCCGCCGCCGCCCCACGCCTCCAGGAACGCTCTCCTGGTGAGCCGCCACGCCCCGGCCGGTCCTCGCCGTCCGGGAACCCAGATCGGAATGGTGCGCAGTTGGCAGCGGAGTTCGCCCCCGCCGACGACACCGTTCCTGGCCCGGTAACGAAAGGCGAACAGTTCCGCGTCGCCGGGGAAGCGGTCGTCGGGATCGGGCCACCGCGCCTCGTGGCCGGCGCGGGCCTCGGCGACCCCGCGCGCCAGGCGGGTGAGAATCCAGCCGCAGCGCTCGCCCACCGTCCCGTACAGCGCGCCGTCGCGATGGAGTTCGAGCGTTATCTCGTACGGCATACCGACACTGTCCCGGCACGCCACCGGCGTAACGGTCAGATAAGAACCATCAAGACAACGCACTCCCCCCACCTCAGAGAGGGTATCCCCGGCTCAGACCATCAAAACGTGATCAACGCCATCCATGTCCCCGCCAGCCGGGTGGCTGGTGCCATTCGGTCCATCCGTACCCCAGGCGCCCGTCGGAGGCCTCGAACCGGCACAGGGCACGCGGGAAGCGGGCGATCTCCCCGTCCGGCGACGTCATGGCGACCGGGGCGAAGGCGAGCGGGACGACGGTCATCGGCATCCCCGGCACCTCCAGCCGCGCCCCGGACGGGAATCCGTCCTCCCCGAACTCGCTCGCCGCGGTGAAGCCCTCACGGTGCTCCAGCGCCCCGCCCGGCGGAGCCGTGAAGCAGGGCCAGGGCATCTCGAAACCGACGTTCGCCCGCATGCCGTGGAAGAACGTGCCGTCGTCGAGCCGGCCCGAGCTCCACAGCCACGACAGCTGCCACCAGTCACGCTCTCCCCAGCTGTGATCGCGCTCACCATGGCCGGAGAAGGCGATCTCCTCGCCACCGACCCGGATGGTCCCCGCGACCTCGCAGGGGACCTCGTAGCGCGGGACGAAGCTGTAGGGGTAGGCCTCACCGGCGCTCCGCCACTCCAGGTCGAACGCCAGCGAGGTCGTGGCGGCGCCGTCCAGGTCCCGGTACGCCAGGGCGGGGTCGGAAAGGACGGCGGCCGCCCCGGCCTCGAGGCTCACCCGCAGGGACCGCATGGGGAGCGTCACGTCGTGGGTGGCCTGGAAGCCCTCGCCCCGCACCGCGAGGTCGGGACCGGGGAGCGGGACATGGTGATCGACCAGCAGCACCGTGGGCCTGCCGGCGCCGACCAGGCACGCCCAGTACCAGGCGCGGTTCCAGTTGGGATACAGGCCCAGCCGGACGTAACCGGCGAGCGAGCCGTCCTCGGCCGTGAAGTCGAGGTAGACCGACTCGCTCCACAGCGGCTCGGCACCGGCCGGATGCGCCCCCTCGTCCTCGGGGCGCAGCGGCCAGGTCGCGTGATCGGCGAAATCCCCCACGGTCACTCCCGGCACAGGCACTCGATCAGGTACCGGCTCAACCTAACCGACGGCGCCTCCGCCGCACAGAGCCCTCGGTGCTCTCGGCGCCCTTGGCAGCCGTCGTTCCGGCCTTCCGGCCCCTGGCGCCGGCTGAACGGCGCGCGCGCGAGGAGTGCACGGCCAGGCGTAGCGCGACCAGCCCGGCGACCAGAAGGAGCACGACGAGCACGGTGATAATGATCTTGGTGATGTGCATGCCGACCTCCGGGATGACGTCCCTTCCCGAGGTCCACTACCCAGGGGACGAACATGGACGAACAGGGAAGGCCACAAGTTTCTAACGGCGCCTGGCGAAGGGCGACCATCGGCGGGGCCCGGGGGCCGGCTCGACGGCGATGGACTCCTCCGGCAGCCGCCCCGCCGCGCGCAGCCGGTCGGCGAAGTCGCGGGCGTCGGCGTGCGAGCCGCCCGGCGGCCTAGGGCGGCCTCGCGCGTACGCGTCGAACTCCGCGGCGAAGCCGTCGCCGAGCAGCGCGGCCAGGTCGGGCCGGAGACGGGCCACCGTTCTGCGCCGCTTGGAGATCAGACTCGACTCCTGGATCAGCAGTCGCTCCCTGTCGAACCCCGGCGGCGCCTCCTTCCCCGCCACCAGGGCGGCCATCAGCGCCGCCTGTGCCCCGGCCAGTGCCTCCCTGGCCGCGTCCTCAGACACCGGACATCGCGCCGCGGATCCGGCCCAGCTCCCGCTCCAGCGCACCGTCGCTGGGGTAGTCGTCGTCCCATTCGAGCAGCACCCCCGGCGGAGCGACCCTGGCGCACAGCTCCGAGAGGATGTCCAGCACTTCCTCGGGGACGTGGGCGGTGTGGGTGTCGTGCCACAGCCCCCCGCGGGAGTGGCCCCCGGCGACATGGACGTAGGCGAGTTCGGACAGCGGCAGGCCGTCCAGCGCGGCGGTGGCCGACAGACCCAGGTTGACCTGGTTCGTATAGAGGTTCGCCACGTCGACCAGGAGCCCGACGCCGGTCATCTCCACCAGCTCTCCGAGGAAGGCGGCCTCGGTCATCTCGTCCTCCGGCCAGCCGAACAGGGCCGCGACGTTCTCCAGGGCCAGCGGGACGGGAAGCGCCTCCTGCGCCCGCCGCACGTTCTCCGCGACAACGGCCAGCGCGGCCCTGGTACGCGGCACCGGCAGTAGGTGGCCGGCCTCCATGCCGCCCGCCCTGACGAAGGCCAGGTGCTCGCTGACCAGCGGCGCCTCCAGGGCGCGCGCGCAGTCCGCCAGCCGCGCCAGCCGCCGGGGGTCGGGATGCTCGGCACCGCCGATGCCCAGCCCGACGCCGTGCGGGATCACCGGCACTCCCCGGGCGCGGAGCACCCGCAGCGACTCGGGGAGCCGGGCCGGGTCGATGTTCTCGGCGACGACCTCGACGAAGTCGACCCCGGGCAGCCGTTCCACGGTCAGGTCGATCTCCGGCCGCCAGCCGATGCCCACACCCGGCTCGACCACCGCCGGGAGCGCCCCGTCGGCGACCGTCCTCATCGCGGCGACCGGGGGACGCTCACCCACCGCAACCGCCCCCGCCACACCCACCACCGCAACCGGACCCACCACCACAACCGCCACCGTCACTCGACCCGCCACCGGAGTCGCCCCAGCTCCCGGATCCGAAGTCACCGCCGCCACCGCCACCGCAGGCGCCGACCGCGCAGCCGCTCCCGGAACCACTCACGCTCTGGCGCTGGAGCTCCTCCACAAGGCCCGGCTCGTCGAGCTCCCCCAGCCCGTACAGGGCGACGGGGATGCCGACGGCGAAGGCCAGGCCGGGCGTGACGGGGCGGGCGCCCCGGACGTAGACCCTGCGGGCGGAGACGAGCACGTCGTGGCCCGCGCGGCTCAGGACGTCGCGCAGTAACCGCTTGTGCCGCGCGTAGACGGAGAACCCGAAGAGCGCCGCGATCAGTCCCACCAGCAGCGCCGCGGTGCCGAGTCTCCCCCTGGCGCCCGTGATCAGGATGCCCACCGTGAGGACCAGCGCGACGATCGAGGTGACCAGGAGCCGGTTCAGCAGTCCCCGCGCATGGTCGAGCGCGTTCTCGGGCACCAGCAGGCCCAGCCCCAGCAGCCGGTAGTGCAGGCCGTCGACGGCCTGTCCACCGGCCACCGCGTGGCGGAGCTCGCCCACCGGGGCGACGCCTCCGCGCTGGGCGAGCGCCGCCGTGACGGCGTGCTCGATCGGGTCGGAGGAGGGCAGGGCCCCGGCGACCAGGCTGACCTGACCGCCCCGCGAGACCCGGATCACCCCGGCTTTGGCCAGCATGCCGAGCGCGGTGTTGACCACTCGGCGCGGGCCTCCGGAGAGGTAGGCGAGCTCATAGGGGGTCGGTGGCCCGCCGTGGTGGCGGGTCACCGCCGAGCGGACCCGGCGGTGCTCACGGCCAAGCGTGAAGGCCGTGGAGACGATGGCCAGGGCCGCGGCGAAGGCGATGACGAACAGCGGGAACCCCATGTCCGCCTCCTCGGGGGAAAGGGATCGCAGGCGTGACGTCCCGTGTATCCGGTTGTACGCGCAAAGCCTGTCAGAAGTTTCCCCCGTCTTCGACCCCTTTGCCGGTGTCAGCCCAGGCGGGCGACGAGTGCCTCGTACTCTTCCCAGAGCTCACGGGGCAGGTGGTCGCCGAAGGTCTGGAAGAAGGCGGGCATGAGCGCCGCCTCCTGCCGCCAGATCTCCTCGTCGACGCTGAGCAGCGTCCGCATGTCCTCCGCGGAGACCGCGAGGCCGTCGGTGTCGAGCCCGGCGGGGAGCAGGCCGATGGGGGTGCGCACCGCCTCCGCCCGGCCGTTGAGGCGGTCGACGATCCACTTGAGCACGCGGGAGTTCTCTCCGAAACCGGGCCAGATGAACTTGCCCTCGTCGTTCTTGCGGAACCAGTTCACGTAGTAGACGCGCGGCAGCTCGGCGTTCTCACGCTGGCCGATCTTGAGCCAGTGGGCGAAGTAGTCGCCCATGTTGTAGCCGCAGAAGGGCAGCATCGCGAACGGGTCGCGGCGCAGCTCGCCGACCTTGCCCTCGGCGGCGGCGGTCTTCTCCGAGGCGATGTTGGCCCCGATGAAGACACCGTGCTGCCAGCTCAGCGCCTCCGTCACCAGCGGGACCGCGCTGGCACGGCGCCCGCCGAACAGGATCGCCGAGATCGGCACGCCCGCGGGATCCTGCCACTCACGGGCGATCGTCGGGCACTGCGCGGCCGGGACCGTGAAGCGGGCGTTGGGGTGCGCGGCCGGCTCGCCGGACTCCGGCGTCCAGTCACGGCCCTTCCAGTCGGTCAGGTGCGCCGGGGGCTGGTCGGTGAGTCCCTCCCACCACACGTCGCCGTCGTCGGTGAGGGCGACGTTCGTGAAGATGCTGTTGCCCCAGAGCGTCTCGATCGCGTTGGCGTTGGTGGACTCGCCGGTGCCGGGAGCGACGCCGAAGAAGCCCGCCTCGGGGTTGATGGCCCGCAGCTTTCCGTCGTCACCGAAGCGCATCCAGGCGATGTCGTCGCCGATCGTCTCGACCTTCCAGCCCGGGATGGTCGGCTGGAGCATGGCGAGGTTCGTCTTGCCGCACGCGCTCGGGAAGGCCGCCGCGACGTAGCGCGTCTCCCCCGAAGGCGGGGTGAGCTTGAGGATGAGCATGTGCTCGGCCAGCCAGCCCTCGTCCCGGGCCATCGTGCTGGCGATCCGCAGTGCGTAGCACTTCTTGCCGAGCAGGGCGTTGCCGCCGTACCCCGAGCCGTAGGACCAGATCTCGCGGGTCTCGGGGAAGTGGCTGATGTACTTGGAGGCGTTGCACGGCCACGGCACGTCGTCCTGACCGGGTTCGAGCGGGGCGCCGACCGAGTGGACCGCCTTGACGTAGCCGCCGCGCTCCTCGATGAGGCGCAGCGCGTCCTCGCCCATCCGGGTCATGACGCGCATCGACACGACCACGTACGGCGAGTCGGTGATCTCCACACCGAGCTGGGAGATCTCACCACCCAGCGGCCCCATGCAGAACGGCACGACGTACATCGTCCGGCCGCGCATGCTGCCCTTGAAGATCTCGCCGAAGGTACGGCGCATCTCGGCGGGGGCGATCCAGTTGTTGGTCGGCCCGGCATCCTCCTCGCGCTCGGAGCAGATGTAGGTCCGGTCCTCGACCCGGGCGACGTCGCTGGGGTCGGAGGCGGCGTGGAAGCTGTTCTGCCGCTTGGCCAGGCGTGTGAAGGTCCCTCGCTCGACCAGCAGGTTCGTCAGGCGCGTCCATTCGGCCTCGGAGCCGTCGCACCATTCGATCCGGTCCGGCTGTGTCAGCTCGGCGATCTCCCTGACCCATTCGGCCAGTTCCGCATGACTGGTCGGGCTGGTGGTGTTCACGTCTACGGTAAGGGACACTGCTCGGGCTCCTTTACGCTTCACGGGGCCAAAACATCATTGACGACGAAACCACACTTAATCCAATTGGCGTAGACCAGTGAATTCGCGCGATCAGATGTCAAGGCGCTTCCGGCCCGGCGCCCCCGGAGGCGTATGGCCTGGCAGGAGCCACAGGGCTCTGAAACCCCTACCCAGAAAAAACGGCCCTAAAAAAGCCTTTCCCGCAGTGGTATAGGCCAATGAGAAAGGTCTAAACCAATCAGCGGACAGGTTCAGACCAATTTATCGGCCGTTCCCGCTGCCCAGCCTCAGGAATTCACGTCGGGCCCGGCGGCCCGGACACGGTCGACGTGCCGTAGCGCGTCCCTCAGATCCGCCAGCCAGGTGTCGGTGTGGTCGCCCACCAGACGTACGCACCAGGCGAGCGCGTCACTGCGGCTACGGGCCACCCCCGCGGCCACCAGGGTGTCGAGCACCCGGCGCTCCGACTGCCTGAGCCTGGTCATGACGGGCACCGACAGTGTGGTGAACATCACCGTCTCGCCGCCGACCGCGACCCCCCAGGAGACCTTCCTGCGGAATCGCTGCTCGGCCTCCAGCGCGATCTCCACGCGCCGCTCCCTGGTCTCCTCGCGGAAGCGCAGGATGCCGCCCTCCAGCGCGGCGGAACGCTCCACCTCCGAGACGTCGTCGCCGAGCACGGGAGCCCGGAGCCTGCCGACCACCGCGATCTCCTCGCGGTCCAGCACGATCTCAGGCTCGCCTTCGAACCATTCCCGGGGCAGCCTTCCCGAGAACCAGCCGCGCAGCTTCTCCATTGTTTTATCTTTTTCCATGTAATTTAGATTACAACGTTCACGGCCGCTGTCCATGGCGGCCCGCGCAGACGCGAGAATCGGCGAATGAGATCACCCCAACGCGCCGGAGGGCTGCGCGAGCGCAAGAAGGCGAAGACCCGCCGTGCGATTCAGGAGCACGCGCTGCGTCTGTTCGCCGAGCGGGGATACGAGGCCACGACCGTCGAGCAGATCGCCGAGGCGGCGGAGGTGTCGCCGAGCACCTTCTTCCGCTACTTCCCCACCAAGGAGGACGTGGTCGTCCAGGACGGGTACGACTCGCTGATCGTCTCCGCGCTCCGCGAGAGCAGCCCGGGGGCGACACCCGTCGACGCGTTCCGGCAGGCCGTACGGACCGTGTTCGAGGGCTTCCGCGCCGAGGACTTCTCGCGGGCCGCCGCCGTGACCCGGCTCATCCTCTCCGTGCCCGCGCTGCGGGCCAGGCGGCTCCAGTCCGCCGCCGGCACGCACGCGGCGATGTGTACGGAGATCGCCTCCCGTACCGGCCGCGATCCCCACGACCTCGCCGTCGAGACCTTCGCCGCCGCGGTGATCGGAGCCATGCTCCCCTCCATCGCCCGCTGGGCCGCGAACCCCTCGGAGAACCTGCCCGACCTCCTCGACACCGCCCTCGTCCGGCTCGCCGCCGGCCTCCCGCTCACCGGCACGCGGTAGGCGAAAGATCCAAGGGACGGGGCCTAGCGGACGCGGGCGGCGACCGCCGGGCTGACCCGCACGGCCCCGGCGAAGTTGCGGGTGGTGACGGGGACGAGCTTGACCACGTCGCCGGTCCTGGGAGCGTGCAGCATCTTGCCGTCCCCCCAGTAGATCGCCACGTGCGAGACGTAGCCGGGGTTGGTGGGGTCGTGCCGCCAGAACAGCAGGTCCCCCGGCTGGGCCTGGGCGAGCGGGATCTGCGGGCCCGAGACGAACTGCTGGTGCGTCACCCGGGGCACCGTGATCCCCGCCTGGCCGTACGCCCACTGGACCAGGCCCGAGCAGTCGAAGCTGTCCGGACCTTCCGCGCCCCACACGTACGGGCGGCCGAGCTTGCTGATCGCGGCGGCGAGCGCGGTCCTGACCTGGGGAGTGGTCATGAAGGAACCGGCCGGCCAGTTCGTGCTCCGGGGGACCGTCAGCACCGGGTTGATCACGGCGACCTGCCCTCCCTTGGGCAGTACGCGCAGGAGCGCGCGGCGCAGCTTCGCGGAGTCGGCCTTCGGGGCGCTCACCACGAGCGCGTTGTTCTCCGGGATGCCCAGTGCGCGGGCGGTCGGCCGGGAGACCACCGCGTCGATGGCGCCCATGCCCATCGTGGCGTAGGCGCCGACCCGCAGGTTCTGCCCGGCGGTGGTGAACGTCTTGCCCAGCGGCATGCCCCCGTCGTTGCCCAGGACGAAGGAGACGGCGACCTCCCCCGCCGAGACGTTCCGCCAGAGCCTGTCGGAGCGCGCCGTCGGCTTGGGGGTGTAGGCGCGGAACGTCGAGGGGTTCACCCCGAGCGTCTGAACCCGCTTGCCGTCCAGGATCACCTCCGCGGCGTCGGCGCGCTCCACCGCCCGCACCCCGGAGAGCTGGGCGACCTTGGCCACCACCGCCGAACTGAGCGGCCTGGGCGCCACGACGAAGAGGTGCGGTTTCCGCATCGAGGTCAGCGGCGCCACCGGAGCGGGCGCCTGCGCGGGCTGGACGGGCTTCGCCACCTGGGTCGGCACGGTGGCGACGGACCTGCGCATGGTGACCGTCTCCGGATCGGCCTCCGGCATCTGCGTGTAGATCATCAGACCGATGGACAGCACGCCGACGAGCAGAACGGCGAGGATCGGGACCGCCTGCCTCATCAGACGGGCGGTGCGGCGGCTGTAGCGGAGACGGGGGCGGTAGGCGAGGTCCTGGCGGGCCTGGAGGATCAGGTCGGAGACACGTGGCCGCCGATCGAACACGACATATCCCCTTCTCCCACCGGGCCGGCTCTATGAGGGTGCCGTACACCGCCCGGCGATGCACACAAACCCACCAAAAAGCGTCTTATCTGCAATACGGCCGCAAGACTACAAACCCTCCGCCAAATCCTCCAAGACATGGCAATCCGCCGGGACATCCGTCCCGGCGGATCATCGGAGTATGGGGAGGTCAGTTGCCGACGTACGGCACGGCCTCAAGGATCTCGACGGTGTTGGAACGGCCGTTCGGCATGGTGTAGGTCGCCTTCTCACCGATCTTCTTGCCGTTGATCGCCGAGCCGAGAGGCGACTTGGGCGAGTAGACGTCGATCGGGGCACCGCTCTCCTCGCGGGAGGCCAGCAGGAAGGCGACCTCCTCGTCGTCGCCCTCGAAGCGGACGGTGACGGTCATTCCCGGGCCGACCACGCCTTCGGTGCGGGGTGCCTCACCGACCTTGGCGCTGTCCAGGATCTGACGGAGATGGAAGATGCGGGCCTCCATCTTGCCCTGCTCGTCCTTGGCGGCGTGGTAGCCGCCGTTCTCCTTCAGGTCGCCCTCTTCGCGGGCCGCCTCGATCTTCTTGGCGATGTCGACGCGCCCGGGCCCCGAGAGATGCTCGAACTCAGCCTTCAGGCGGTCGTACGCCTCCTGAGTGAGCCAGGTGACGCTCTCGTTGTGGGAGTCGGCCACGGGTTCTCCTTGCTTCCTCTAGGGGGCTTCGTGCTTGGGGGTTGCGGACGGTCGAATCTCGACAGGCTAACAAGTTAGGCCTTCGTCCGCCTCCTCAAATGTCTCACTATACGAGATAGCAGTACTGGACATGAACGGAAGTGGCCTGAGCACTGGTCTCTAGCCGTTCGGTAAGCCGAACATACCCCTCACCAGCCGGGATATTGACCTCCTTGCTGCCGACCTCGACGTGGCTGACGTCGGTGGCCCGCAGGCGGCAGAGCGCCGCACGCTCGGTTGGTTTGAAGACCTCGAACATGATCTGCGCAGAATCGCCGCGGTCGGCATCGAACGCGATGAGCTGGTTGATGACTTCCGTGTTGCCCTTGGACGCCCACATCACGTAGCCCCAGCCCCCCGCGCACACGGCGCAGAGGATCGCGATCACGACGTGCACGACGAAGCGTCCCCTGCGCTCCGGACGGTCGGGAAAATCGTCCGGGGTGCCGAGGATCGGGCCGTTCTGACGGCCCTTCTCGGCTTCGCTGGTGGCCATGACGGAATCTCCCTGCACTACCTCGGTGTTATCCGAGACAATTGTCCCCTGCGGGGGCCTCGCCCTCGCGACCGCCCAAGAGAAACTAACCTCTTTACAGAGTGACGTAAGCCGAGGGCGCGCGGGGCACCGCGTCGAGCGGAGCGGGGGATACGGCCAGGTTAGGCCGTCCGCGAGGCGACCGACGACGATCCGAAGCGCGACCGACACAGAGGAGACACCGAGCCCGTGAGTGCACCACTCAGGCTGATGGCCGTCCACGCGCATCCCGACGACGAGTCGAGCAAAGGCGCCGCCACCATGGCGCGCTACGTGGCCGAGGGCGTGGACGTGCTGGTCTGTACCCTCACCGGGGGCGAACGCGGGTCGATCCTGAACCCCAAGATGGAGCGCCCGGAGATCCTGGAGAACATCGGCGAGGTGCGGCGCCTGGAGATGGAGCGCGCCCGCGAGATCCTCGGCGTGCGGCAGCGCTTCATGGGGTTCGTCGACTCCGGCCTGCCCGAGGACGAGAGCGAACCACTACCCGAGGGCTGCTTCGCCCTGCAGCCCCTCCAGGTCGCCTCGGCCTCGCTGGTGGCGGCCGTCCGCGAGTTCAGGCCGCACGTCATCCTCACCTACGACGACGACGGCGGCTATCCGCACCCCGACCACATCATGACCAACCGGGTCTCGGTGGAGGCGTTCGAGGCGGCGGGCGACCCCGACCGTTACCCGGGCACCGGTGAGCCCTGGCAGCCCCTGAAGCTCTACTACCACATGGGTTTCACCAAGGACCGGTTCGAGGCGCTGCACGAGGCGATGAACTCCCGCGGCATGGGCTCCCCCTACGCCGACTGGATCTCCCGCTGGGAGGACCGCCCGCAGAAGTGGCCGGTGACCACCCGGGTCCCCTGCGGCGACTACTTCGAGATCCGCGACGAGGCGCTGCTCGCGCACGCCACCCAGGTCGATCCGGACGGCTTCTGGTTCGTCTGCCCGCGCGACCTGCAGCGTGAGATCTGGCCGACCGAGGACTACCACCTGGCCCGCGCGCTCGTGGACGTCGAGCTTCCCGAGGACGACCTGTTCACCGGAATCCACGCGGACACGGTCTCGCACGCCTGCCACTGACACGACCGGGAGGCGGCGGTGGCAGACTTGACGTGTGATTACACCTAACGTCCTCGATGAGTCCGTCGTCAATCCTGGCCTCGTGGGCTTCCTCGTCGTGGCGGCGATGGGGGTCGCCCTCTACCTGCTCGTCAAGTCGATGAGGAGGCAGATCTCCAGGATCGAGGTCCCCTCCGAGGCCGAGCTGAGGAAGCAGCAAAGCACCGCCGGCAGCACGACACCGACCGCCCCCTAGCCCGTTCCGCGTACGTCCCCGGCCTGCCGGAGGCGATCGAGGGGCGACCGGGGGCGATCATCCACATCGCCTGATCCCCGGCCGGTGACGGCATGACACACGCGAAAAACCCGCCCGGCAGGGCCGACACCCCGAGGACGAGCATGGCCGACGACATCAAGGTCTCCGACAACCACGAGGCCGCCCGCTTCGAGATCCTGCTGGACGGCGGGGTCGCCGGGTTCGCCGCGTACCGGCTCCGGTCCGGGAAGATCATTTTCACGCACACCGAGATCCTCCCCGAGTTCGAGGGCAGGGGCCTGGGCGGGCGGCTGGCCGCCGCGGCTCTCGACGCGAGCCGCACCTCCGACCGGATGGTCGTGCCGCTCTGCCCGTTCATCGCCGGCTACATCCGGCGCCACCCCGAATACCGGGATCTGGTGCCGGAGAGCTACCTCGACCTCCTGGACGAGGACGCCTGACCCCGGCGGCCGTACGGCAGGCACCCGGCTCTCCGGACCCGGCCGACCGGCCGCCCCGCGCGTCCCGGCCGTCGCTCCGTCGAGGACCGGACCGCGGCCCTCGCCCTCAGTCCCCGAGGGCGTCCGTCGAGGACCAGGCTCGCTCCAGCGCCCTGGGCAGGCCCCAGCGGCCCAGTGGGGTGAGCACCTCGGTCCTGTCGACGATCCCGAGACACGCCCAGAGCGGGGTGACCGAGCTGAAGAGCGTCTCGGCCGCCTCCAGGTCCTCCGGCTCGTCCATGTCGACGTCGATGTCCTCCGACTCGGCGATGAGCCGGGCGATCCGCTCGGGCGAGGCCAGCACCCCAGGACCGCGCCTGGCCAGGGCCGCGACCACGGCCAGCCAGTCGGCGTGGTGGATCGCGCACAGGGCGGCCAGCACCGAGTCCTCGTGGCTGAGCTCCCCGTCCAGGTCGGTGAAGACCTCCAGCCGGTCCTCCTCCTCCGGCAGGTCGGAGATCGGCCCCGCGATACCCGCCGTGACGGTCAGCCAGAGCTCCTCGTCGTCGGCCGGCAGCGGCTCCCCCTCGTACCCGGCGCAGGCCCGCAGCACGTTTCCCGGATAGCCGGGGCCGGCCAGCACCTCGCGCAACCGGGTGGCCGCGGCCCGCAGCTCCTTGACAGGCCGCTCGGGCTCGGGCAGCTCGGCCAGGATGCGCCGCAGCTCGCCCAGGGCGAACGCCTCCTCCTCGTCCCAGGCGGCGAACAGCTCCTCGTCCTGCTCGTCGGAGACCGCGGTTCCCGGGACTCGCCCGTCGGGCAGCGGGCCGGTGAGCCAGCGCTCCTGGAAGTCCGCGTAGACCTCCCTGGCCTGCTCGTCACCCCGCGCGAGCGCGTCCGGGTCGATCTCCCCCGCGGCGACCCGCTCCTCCAGGTAGGCGACCAGCCGGTTGAACATCTCCTCGCCGACCGGTCCCCGCTCGTCCTCCTCGGGCCAGACGAAGAAGCTGCGGGTGAGCAGGAGCGGCTCGGTGCCCGTGGACTCCATCCAGCGCTGTACGTCCCCCACGGTCGCGCCACCGGACTCGATCGCGCTGAGGGTCGCCTTCGCGGAGTCCCAGAACGGCACCGACAGCGGGTTGCCCGCCGCCAGCAGCGCCCGCCTCAGATCGGGCAGCGCCACCAGCGCCACTCCGGACGGCACGGCGAGCAGCGCGCGGGCAACATCACGCCGGGTCAGCTCGGAAGCCGCCCTTCCGGCGTGCACACAGACGAAGTCGAGATCCACGCCCAGTGAGCCTACGCCCGAAGCGCGATGAACACACCTTCCCCCGGCCTGCGGCTCGCGAGCCCCGTCGCGGGAGGCGTCCGGGAAGACGACCGCCCACCCCGCCGGAAGGGGCCGACCCGGGCTCCTGACACACGCAAGCCTGCCGGACCACCGGAGCGATCGGCGCATGGGCAGGGCGTTCGCGGCCGTCCCCGAGATCACCGCCCCGGAACCCCGGGGCGGTGCTCTCATGGCGGAACCTTCCGGCGCCGGGGACGGGCGCCCTGCCCGTGGCCGTCAACCGGGGTCCGGCCAAGTGTCGGTTTCCCTCTCTCGGTCTAGGGTGAGAAGAACCGTGACGCGCGATCTCCGCGCACCTCGCGAGGAGAAGTACGCACCGCGTACACCGGAAGGGTCTTCATGAACCGCTTGAAGGACGCGACGAGCCCCTACCTGCTGCAGCACGCGGACAATCCCGTCGACTGGTTCGCCTGGGGGGACGAGGCCTTCGCGGAGGCACGGCGACGGAACGTACCCCTGCTGATCAGCGTCGGTTACTCGGCGTGTCACTGGTGTCACGTAATGGCTCACGAGTCGTTCGAGGACCCCGGCACGGCCGCGCTGATGAACGAGCACTTCGTCAACGTGAAGGTCGATCGCGAGGAGCGTCCGGACGTCGACGCGGTCTACATGACGGCCACCCAGGCCATGACCGGCCAGGGCGGATGGCCGATGACCGTCTTCGCCACCCCGGAGGGCCACCCCTTCTACACCGGCACCTACTTTCCCAGGCAGCAGTTCCAGCGGCTGCTGGCCGGGGTGTCGAACGCCTGGAACGGCGACCGGGAGGCGGTGCTCGAACAGAGCTCGAAGATCGTGGAGGCGCTGAACGAGCAGTCGGCGATGCCGTCGGGGCCGCTGCCCACGCCGAGCACGCTCACCCGGGCCGTGCAGAGCCTGGCCGAGTCCTTCGACTCGGCCCGTGGCGGCTTCGGCGGAGCGCCCAAGTTCCCGCCGTCGATGGCCCTGGAGTTCCTGCTGCGCTACGGCGCGACCCCTGCCGGCGAGGACGCGCGGGCGACCGCGAACGCGGCGACGTCCATGGCCGACCGGACGCTGGAGGCCATGGCCAGGGGTGGCATCTACGACCAGCTCGGCGGCGGGTTCGCCCGATACAGCGTGGACGCGGATTGGGTGGTGCCGCACTTCGAGAAGATGCTCTACGACAACGCCCTGCTCCTGCGGGTCTACACGCACTGGTGGCGCTCAGGCGGCTCCGCCCTGGGCAGGCGGGTGGCGCTGGAGACCGCCGACTGGCTGCTGGCCGAGATGCGCACCCCCGAGGGGGGCTTCGCCTCCGCCCTGGACGCCGACAGCGAGGGCGTGGAGGGCAAGTTCTACGCCTGGACCCCCCGGGAGCTCCGCGAGGTCCTCGGCGAGGAGGACGGCGCCTGGGCGATCGACCTGTTCGAGGTGACGGGGACGTTCGAGCACGGCACCTCGGTGCTCCAGCTCCCCTACGACCCCAGCGATCCCGAGCGGTTCGCCCGGGTGCGCTCCGCGCTGCTGGCCGCGCGGGCCCGCCGGGTGCGGCCCGGGCGCGACGACAAGGTGGTGGCCGCCTGGAACGGCCTGGCCATCGCCGCCCTCGCCGAGACCGGCGCCCTGTTCGACCGGCCGGACCTCGTCGAGGCGGCGCGCGAGGCGGCCACCCTGATCGACGGCCTCCACCTGGACGGCGACCGGCTGCTGCGCACGTCCCGCGACGGCCGCGCCGGCACCAACGCGGGGGTCCTGGAAGACTACGCCGACCTCGCTGAGGGCCTGCTGACCCTTTCCGGGGTGACCGGGGAGGTCCGCTGGTTCCGGCGGGCCGAGTCGCTGCTGGAGACCGTTCTGGAGCGGTTCTCCGATGGCTCCGGCGGGTTCTACGACACCGCCGACGACGCCGAGCGACTCTTCCAGCGCCCGCAGGACCCGACGGACAACGCCACCCCCTCCGGCCAGTTCGCCGCCGCGGGGGCGCTGCTGTCGTACGCGGCGCTGACCGGCTCGTCCCGGCACAGGGCGGCGGCCGAGGCGGCCCTGGGCACGGTCACCGTCCTGGCCGACAGGCACGCCCGGTTCGCCGGGTGGGGCCTGGCGGTGGCACAGGCGGCGGTGGCCGGCCCGATCGAGGTCGCGGTCGTGGGGCCGGCCGACGATCCGGCGACGGCGGCCCTGCACCGGGCCGCTCTGATGTCACCCCTGCCCGGCCTGGTCCTGGCACTCGGGGAGCCCGATTCCGGTGAGATCCCGCTCCTGGCCGACCGGGGCCTGGTGGGAGGCGCGCCCGCGGCCTACGTATGCCGTGGCTTCACCTGCCGGATGCCCGTCATCACCCCCACGGCCCTGCGAGCCGAGCTGGCGGGCGGGGCGTAGGGTCACTCGCCCCCTGCGGGGGCGACGACACGGCGGCCCAGGCCGTCGAGACCGGGCCCGTCGCCGCCTCCGTCCGGGCCCTCCGGGCCGTTACCGGGAGGGCCGCCCTGCCCCTCGTCACCCGGAGCCGAGGTCTGGCCGGGGCCGGGGGTCTCCGGTCCGGGACTCGTGCTCTGGCTGGGGCCGAAAGTGCCGGGCTCGTCGGGGTTGGGGGTGACAATGCCCTGGTCACCGCCCTGGTCGTCGTACCGGCCGCCGGAGCCGTAGTCGTCGTACGGGTTGGCGTAGCCGTAGCTGGACGGCTCCTGGAACTCCTTGACCGGCTTGCCGTCCATCGCCTCGGTCATGAAGGCGCGCCAGATCTGGGCGGGATAGGATCCGCCGTACTGGGCGCTGCCGTTCACGGTCACCGGCTTGTTGTCGTCGCGGAACATGTTGACCGCCGTCGCCAGCTGCGGGGTGAACCCGGCGAACCACACGGCCGCCGACTCGTCCGTGGTGCCGGTCTTGCCCGCCACGGGGCGGTCGTACAGGCGGGCGCCCGAGCCGGTGCCCGCCTCGACGACCTGGGTCAGCGCGTAGGTGGCGTCGATGGCGGCCTGCTCGCTGAAGGCGCGCCTCCCCTTGGTGGAGCTCTTCACCACCTTTCCGTCGGCGTCGGTGACCGAGCGGATCACATGGGCCTCGCGGTGGACGCCCTCCGCGGCGAAGGTGGCGAAGCCCGAGGCGTTCTGCACCGCGCTCACCGAGGCCACACCGAGCGGGAGGGTGGCCGCGGCCCGATGCGGGTCGAGCTGTTTGCCGGGGATTCCGGCGGCCTCGGCGACCTTGACCACCTTGTTCAGGCCGACCTTCTGGGCGAGGTCGACGAAGGCGGTGTTCACCGAGCTCTGGGTCGCCTTGACGAGGTTGACCTGGCCGTAGGAGTAGCCGCCCGAGTTGGGGATGTCGGCGGAGGCGATCCGCAGCGGCGAGTTGCCGTCGACCCTGGTGTCCAGGCCGAAGCCGTTGTCCAGGGCAGCGGCCAGCGTGTACGCCTTGAAGGTCGATCCGGCCTGCACCTTGGCCGAGAACGAGTTGTCGAACTTGTTGGCGGCGTAGTCGCGGCCGCCGTAGAAGGCGAGGACCTCACCGGTCGCGGGATCGACGGCGGCCAGCCCGGTGCGGACCTTCTTGGGGGTGTTCTCCGGCAGGACCGAGGTGACGGCGCGCTCGGCGGCGGCCATCAGGTTCTTGTCGAAGGTCGATACGATCTTCAGCCCGCCCTGGTTGATGACCTCGTCGGTGTAGCCCCTGCTTTTGAGCTCGGCCGCCACCTGGTCGAGCATGTAGCCCTCCTGCCCCTTGGGCGCGAAGATCGCCTTGGGCTTTCTGAGGGTGGGGAAGGTCACCTCGGCGGCCTCGGTGGAGGTGATGGCCCCGATGGCCACCATCCCGTCGATCACCGACCTCCAGCGGTCCCTGGCCGCGTAGAGGTCCGCGCCCTGCGGGTCGGCGAACCTGGAGGGCTGCTGGATCACCGCGGCGAGATAGGCGCCCTCGGCGAGGGTCAGCTTGCCCACGTCCTTGCGGAAGTAGGCGTCGGCCGCCGCCTGGACCCCGTCGGCGCCCCGGCCGAAGTAGATCGTGTTGAGGTACTGCTCCAGCACCCAGTCCTTCGACTTCGACTGGTCCACCTTCAGGGAGATCATGATCTCCTTGAGCTTGCGGATTATGGAACGTTCCTGACTGAGACCGCTGTAGTAGTTGCGGACCATCTGCTGGGTGATCGTGGAGCCGCCCTGAAGCTGCTGCCCGGTGACCGTGGACCACATGGCCCGGAAGGTGCCCTTGAGGGAGATGCCCTGGTCGTTGTAGAACGAGCGGTTCTCCGCGGCGATGACCGCGTTCCGCAGGCTCTGCGGAACCTTGTCCAGGGTCACGCTCTTGCGGTTGACACCCTGCCTGGCCAGCACGGTCTTGCCGTCGCGGTAGAGGATCACCGAGCCCTGCGCGGTGGCTCTGGGCTGCGTGCTGTCCGGGATGGGGGTCATCGCCCACACCACCCCGAGCAGGCCGATCACCGAGATGACACCGACGCCGAAGACGATGAGTGTGATCCGCAGGAGCTTCCTCCTGGGACTGCCCGTCCCGCCCTTTAGCACGCGTGACCCCCCGATCGGATCCGTCGCAGACCCCCGACGGTTGCGCGGACCGTTAAGGGTAAACGATGGATAACGGTGTCTGGCCCCTGCTTGGCATGGTACGGCTAGCTCCTCCCCTTGCGTGGGACATCGGCCACCAAAGGCAGAACACGGTATGGCACAGGGGTGTCCAAGGCGATCACCGACGAGGTCCTGACCACGCCCCGGACGTCAACGATCAGGTCAATTACCCGCTGCAGATCGGCATTGCTGCGCGCCACCACGCGGCAGTGCATGTCGTCACCACCGGTGATCGTGTGCACCTCCAGCACCTCGGGGATGGCCGCGAGTTGCACGGCGACCGGGTCGTGCCCGCTGACCTGGCGGATCTGCAGGGTCACGAACGCGGTCACGTCGTAGCCGAGCGCCGCGGGGGCGATGTCCGGGCCGAACCCGGTGACCACCCCCCGGGCGACCAGCCGGTCGAGGCGTGCCTGCACGGTCCCCCTGGCCACTCCGAGCCGCCGCGAGCACTCCAGCACCCCGAGTCTGGGCTCCGCCGCGAGCAGGGCGATGAGGCGGGCGTCGAGCTGATCGATCGTCATGATGTACAGGCGCTCCGCGATGATCGGCAACTGATTGTGCATATTGTGCACTGTTTCAAGTGAGTGTTGCACAAACAGACCAGCAAATCAGAAAGTACTCGCATGAGCGATATCTTTCCGGTGAACGGTATGGACTCCGTGGTTTTCGCGGTGGGCAACGCCAAGCAGGCCGCCCACTACTACTCCAGCGCGTTCGGCATGCGGCTCGTGGCCTATCGGGGCCCGGAGAACGGCAGCCGCGACGAGGTGGCGTACGTCCTCACCTCGGGCGCCGCCAGGTTCGAGTTCCGCGGGGCGGTGCGCCCCGGCACCGAGGTCGCCCGCCATGTGGCCGAGCACGGTGACGGCGTGATCGACCTCGCCATCGAGGTCCCCGACGTGGACACGGCCTACGCCCACGCGCTCGCCCGGGGCGCACGGGGGCTGTCGGAGCCGCGGGTGCTGGAGGACGAGCACGGCAAGGTGGTGGTCGCGGCGATCGCCACCTACGGCGAGACCCGGCACACCTTTGTCGACAGGTCCAACTACAGCGGTGTCTACCTGCCCGGCTACCTCCCGGCGGAGCCCCTGGTCGCGGCCCCCGACGTGAAGAACGGCCGCCTGTTCCAGGCCGTCGACCACTGCGTCGGCAACGTGGAACTCGGCAAGATGGACGAGTGGGTGGAGTTCTACAAGCGGGTCATGGGCTTCACCAACATGGCGGAGTTCATCGGCGACGACATCGCCACCGAATACTCGGCGTTGATGTCCAAGGTGGTCGCGGACGGCACCCGCAAGGTGAAGTTCCCGCTCAACGAGCCGGCGATCTCCAGGAAGAAGTCGCAGATCGACGAGTACCTGGAGTTCTACGGCGGCCCCGGCGTGCAGCACATCGCGCTGGCCACCAACGACATCCTCGGCACCGTCGACCGCATGCGCGAGGCCGGGGTCGCCTTCCTGGACACTCCCGCCTCCTACTACGACGACCCGGAACTGCGCGCCCGCATCGGTGAGGTCCGCGCGCCGATCGAGGAGCTGAAGAAGCGCGGGATCCTGGTCGACCGGGACGAGGACGGCTACCTGCTGCAGATCTTCACCAAGCCGGTGCAGGACCGTCCGACCGTGTTCTTCGAGCTGATCGAGCGGCACGGCTCGCTCGGCTTCGGCAAGGGCAACTTCAAGGCGCTCTTCGAGGCGATCGAGCGTGAGCAGGACCTCAGGGGAAACCTGTGACCGCGGCTCAGAGGTAACCCACAACCGCCTTTGGCTTTGTGATGGCGCTCTTCCGGCAATCACCCATAAATGGGATCAATACCGCCACCACCGGATGACCAGGGATCGGACCCGTGGTCCGATCCCGCTCCGCCGGGGCCGGGCCACCCAGGCCCCGGCCCCGGTCCTCACCACGGCCCCGGTCCTCACCCCGGCCCGGAACCCGGCCCCGGCTACCCCCCCGGCCCCGGCTACGGTCCCGGTCCCGGTTACGGCGGGGGACCCTCCGGCGGGTCCCCCCAGGCCGGGGACATGCGGCTGGGCGGACGATGGCGCCGCCTGTTCGCGGGCATCCTCGACCTCGTCATCATCAGCCTCATCTCCTCGCCGTTCAGCTACCGGACCGTCAGCACCGTCACGGGCTCCGAGGGCTTCGTCACGATAACGCCCCGCGCGGAGACCCTCCTGGTGGCGGTGATCGGCTTTCTGTACTACTGGCTGCTGACCGCCTTCTGGAACGGACAGACGCTCGGCAAGCGCCTCTTCCACCTGCGCGTGACCGACCTCGGCGGGCGGAGGACCGACGTCGGGCAGACCGCGATTCGCGAGCTGGTCCGGTGGGTGATGTACATCACCTGCTGCCTGGGGTGGATAGACCTGGCTTTCATCCTTTTTCAGTCACGCAAGCAGGCCGTGCACGACATCGCAGCCAGAACGCTTGTCATAGACGCCTGATCGACGCAGGTCAGTCGCGTAGTGTGCCATGCACGAGCTCGGCTCAGCGGGCCGGGGAAGGGGTGTTACGGGTATGGCGTCCAAACGGCTGGCCACCACGGCGACCGCCGCTCTGCTCAGCACGCTCGGGACCATCGGCACGGTCGCCTGTGCCGCGTCGAGCGGGGAGAGCGTCCCTGCGGGAAGCCCTGCGGTGAACTCGACGGCGAACTCGACGCTGTCGGGCCCCTCCGCCTCCCCCCTGTCCAGCTCCGCCGCCGACAACAGGGCCAGGCCCGGCGCCCCCGGGATCGGCGACCCCGACTTCCCCACCGACGGCAACGGCGGCTACGACGTCGACCACTACCTGCTCAAGCTGGGCTACACCCCGTCCTCCAAACACCTGGCCGGGACGGCCAGGATCGAGGCCCGGGCCACCCAGCACCTGGCGAGCTTCAACCTCGACCTCTCGGGCTTCACGGTCAGCCGGGTCACCGTGGACGGCAGGCCCGCGAGATTCGACCGGGCCGGAAGCGAGCTCACCGTCACCCCCGCCGAGTCCATCTCGGACGACGCGACGTTCGCCGTCGAGGTCGCGTACGCCGGAGAGCCCAAACCTGTCCGGAACTCCTCCAATCTGGGCACGTACGGCTTCATTCCGACCCAGGACGGCGCGTTCGTCACGGGTCAGCCCAACGGGGCCAAGACCTGGTTCCCCAGCAACGACCACCCCGCCGACAAGGCACGCTACGACTTCGAGCTCACCGTGCCCGCGGGACTGACGGCGCTGGCCAACGGCGAGCTCGTCGGCGAGCCGAGGACCGTCGGGGGCAGGACGACCTTCCGGTGGCGGGAGAGCCACCCGATGGCCAGCTACCTGGCCACCATGACGCTGGGCAGGTTCGAGGTGCTTCAGGGCAAGACCCCCGGAGGCCTGAAGAACCTGGCGGCCGTCGACCCGATCTTCCATGGCTCGCTGCGGAGGTTGTACGACGTGTCGGGCAAGGTCACCGACTACTGGAGCACGCTCTTCGGCCCCTACCCCTTCTCCTCGACCGGGGGCGTGGTCGACGACTTCCCCGCGGGCTACGCGCTGGAGAACCAGACCAAGCCCATGTACGGCGGGTTCGCCCCCGACGACGACATCATCGCCCACGAGCTGGCCCACCAGTGGTTCGGCGACAGCCTCAGCATCAAGCGGTGGAAGGACCTGTGGCTCAACGAGGGCTTCGCGACCTACGCCGAGTGGCTCTGGTCGGAGCACGAGGGCCGGTCCACCACCGAACAGCTCTTCCGCAGGAACTACGCCGCCGCCGCCGACGCCCCCATCTGGAGCTACGCCCCCGGCCGGGCCAGGCCGGAGGACCTGTTCAACAACTCCGTCTACACCCGGGGCGGTATGACGCTGCACGCGCTCAGGCAGCGGATCGGCGATCCGGCGTTCTTCAAGCTCCTGAAGCAGTGGGTCGCCACGCACAAGTACGGGAGCGTCACGACCCCGGAATTCATCGCGATGGCCGAGAAGATCTCCGGCAAGAACCTCGAAGCCCTCTTCGACGCCTGGTTGTTCACCGCGGAGAAGCCGTCCACCTGGTGACGCGGCGGCGGATCTCGCGGGTCGGGTCCGGCCCGCCGTCGGCCTCCCCCGAGAAGCCGGACGAGACGTCCCCGCGCCCGCCCTGACCCGGCTGCGAACCTCGCGGGCCGGGTCCTGGTGACTCAGGTAAAGCTGATCTTGTATCCGTCCGTCCGCAGGGAGCCCAGCACCTCCTCGGAGTGCACCGGCCCCCTGGTCTCCAGCTGGAGCTGCACCTCGACCTCGCCGGGGTGCATGCCCAGCCGCTCGTGCACGACGTCGAGCACGTTGGCGCCGAGTTCCGCCAGCCTGACCAGCAGCGTCGCCAGCGCACCCGGCCGGTCGGAGAGCGGCACCCGCACGGTGAGATAGCGCCCCGCCGCGGCCAGGCCGTGCCGGAGCACCTTGGCCAGCAGCAGCGGGTCGATGTTGCCCCCGGAGAGCACCGCCACCACGGGCGGCTCGAAGACCCGCGGGTGGGCCAGGATCGCGGCCACCCCGGCCACCCCCGCCGGCTCGACGACCTGCTTGGCCCGTTCGAGACAGAGCACCAGCGCCTGGGAGATCTGACTCTCGGTGACGGTGACGACGTTGTCGACCAGATAGTGGATCAGCTCGAAGGGCAGCTCACCCGGGCGGCCCACGGCGATGCCGTCGGCCATCGTCGAGGCGGGCCGGACCTCGACCGGATGCCCGGCGGCCAGCGACGCCGGGTAGGCGGCGGCCCGCTCGGCCTGGACTCCCACGATCCGCACGCCCGGCCTCAGCGACTTGACCGCCAGCGCGACCCCGGCGGCCAGCCCGCCGCCGCCCAGCGACATCACGATCGTGCCGACCTCGGGGAGCTGCTCCACGATCTCCAGCCCGATCGTGCCCTGCCCGGCGATGACGGCGGGGTGGTCGAAGGGATGGATGAACACCGCTCCGGTGCGCTCGGCATGCTCCCTCGCCCGTTCCAGCGCGACGTCCACGGTGTCTCCCGCGAAGATCACCTCGGCGCCGTACGAGCGGGTGGCGGCCACCTTGGGCAGTGGCGCTCCCTGCGGCATGTAGACCGTCGAGGAGGTCCCGACCAGTCCGGAGGCGAGCGCCACGCCCTGCGCGTGGTTGCCCGCACTGGCCGCGACCACCCCTCGCCGCCGCTCGCTCTCGGTCAGCCCGGCGATCCTGACGTACGCCCCCCGGATCTTGAAGGAACCCGAGCGCTGCAGGTGCTCGCACTTGAGGTGGACGGGCCCGCCGGTGATGCCCGACAGCACGTGTGAGTGGAGCAGCGGGGTGCGCAGGGCGACGTCGGCCAGCGACTCGCGCGCGGCGACCACATCCTCGTAGGTCACCTGGGACTCCGACATGCGGGCCATCGTACGGCGCGCACTCGCGCTTTCGCACCGAACCGGGCGGGAACGCGCGCCGGACGGGACTCCGGCCACCACCTGCGATCGCCCCAGTCGCTTACAAGAACTTCACAAGACGGTGCGGGCAGACTCACGGAGATGGGATCGGAATCGGTTCCTGGACAACACGGAGCGCAAGATGTACGCGGTGGCTCACACCGGGGGGGCAGGGTGTCCTGAGATGACGGACGGGCGGTTCACGAAGGAGGAGTACGTCGAATGGGCGCGGCGGTGGCTCGGCGACCGCCCGGTCCCCGGCGAGCTGCTGCGGATGGTCGCCATCCAGGCCGCCCGGCCCCTCGACGCGGGCCGGGAGGCCGACCCGCTGTGCGAGATGGAGATCACCGTGCTGGGGCCGGGGAGCACCCACCCGGTGTTCGACGACGATGTCAACCGGGATATCGGCGGGTCCTGGTCGGAGGTGCTGAGCCACCTGTTCCCCGTCGTGGAGACGGTCAACTCGCCCTCGTACGGCGATGGCGTGTACGGATACTGGCTGCACCCGGATGAGCGGGCGGAGCGACCGCCGATCGTCGCGATCGACAGCGAGGGCACCTTCTTCGTGCCGAGGGGCAGCACCCTCCTTGAGGCGCTGATCAACGATTCCGGCGTCGACGGTGCGGCGTTCGAGCGCCTGGCGGACCGGTTCGCCGCCGTCGGCCTGCCGATCTCCCCGCGCAGCCGTGCCGAGATCCCCTCGTCCGCCATCGTCATGGACCCCGAGATACTGGAGAAGATCGTGGACGCCGAACACCGAGCGGCCCACGCCGCGAACAGAGCCCTCGCCTCGCGATGACCGTCCGGTCCGAATGGCGGGATCGATCGTTTCTCGGTCCACCCGGCTTCGGCGACGAGCGGCTCAAGATCTGCTGGTCTCAGGGGTGGCCGGCGGATGGGCGGGCGGAGAAGACCAGGACCGAGGCGGTGAAGCCGTGGACGTGGTTGTGGCCGCCCACCGGGCCCACCTCTCCCGCGGCGAAGAACCCGGCCACCCCGATGGGGCCCAGGGTGTCGCGGACGGCGACGGCGTCGTGGTCGGCGCTGCCGAACATGGCCGAGCCCCGGCCGTTGCAGGAGAACAGCAGGGCACCGTCCACCCGGCCGAACTCCTCTCGGTGGGCGTCAAGCAGCTCGTACAGGTCCTCGTCGGCGGTGGCGGCGTCGCGGACCTGGAACCGGACGGTACGCCCGATCTCGACGACGTCGCCGATGGCCACCGCCTCACGTTCGGGGTCGATGCCGAGCACACCCCTGATCAGGAAGTCGCCGCGCTCGTGCCGCTCCGCGTACTCGTCCATGGCGATGCCGATCTGCAGCCCCGAGGCGACCAGGTCGCGGTCGTCCTCGTCCAGGGCGCTGACGATCTCCTCCAGCCGCGCCAGCGCGGGCTGCCCCGCGAGTTCGAGCAGCAGGTTGTCCTCGACGGAGGTGACGGCCATCGTCGGGCCGATCGGGCGGCAGCCCTGGCTGACCACGGTGCTGACGTTGAGGTCACCGCTGAGCAGCACCCCGACGGCCCCCTCCGTGTAGATCCTCCCGTCGGCGAACAGCCGCACCGCGCCGCGGCCCTGGATCGCGTTGGCCAGGCCGCCGATCAGCGGAAGATCTCCCATGACCTCCTCTGAGCGCTCGACGAAACCGTCGGCGGGGAAGGTGTAGGGGTCGGCGAGCAGGATGGCGGCATGATCGTCGGGGCCGCGGTCGGGCAGGCCGACCACGACGAAGCGATCGTCGGTCCGCAGCGTGTCGAGAGCGAAGGTCGTCAGCCTGGCCCCGCCGAGGGTGGCGGCCCAGGCGCTGACCGCCGGGGTGACCTCCACCCCCTGCCCGTCACCGATGACCCCGGTGGCGCTGCAGCCAAGGACGGCGGCGCCCGGTGCCATGCTCATCGCACGCAGTCCGGCGCGGGAGACGTCGTCGGGATCGTCCCCGCAGATGAAAAAGCAGAGCAGGTCAGCGGGTCCGGACAGACCGGACAGAGCTTGGCGCACCGCGGTCTCGGCTGCGGCGACCAGATCGGACCCCACCGCGAGGCCATCGGCGAAACGGCTCGTCATCAGCGCCACTCGTCTCGCCTCTCCCTCTTGTCTGACGGCTCGCCCGGGAGTGACCGTGGTCTCGTCCGAAGCTCGCCGTGAAGTTCGTGAATGCCGGAACCCTCTGACGTCCCCTCCGAGGCCGTCCTGAGGCTTGATCCTGAAGTCATCCGGTGTCTTGTCTTGGAGCGATTCTCCCCACTGCCGACACAAGCACTCGTGTCAAGCCCCACACAATAGTCAAGATCCGAAAGAGGGATGAGAGTGCCGGATCGGGTCTTGTGGACGTAGGCTCGATCCCGTGCCTCAAATCCCAGAGCCACGTACTCTGCGCGAGCTGCGCACGAGCGGCCATATTCACCGTACGGTAAAGGCCGAGATCCGTGAGAACCTCCTGGCCCGCCTGCGGGCAGGAGAGCCGCGGTTCCCCGGCATCGTGGGCTTCGACGACACCGTCCTGCCATACCTGGAGCGGGCGCTGCTCGCCGGGCATGATCTGGTCCTGCTCGGTGAGCGTGGCCAGGGCAAGACCCGGTTGATCCGCACCGTGACCGGGCTCCTCGACGAGTGGACCCCCGTCGTCGAGGGCTGCGAGATCAACGACCATCCCTACCAGCCCTCGTGCGTCCGCTGCCGCCGCCTGGCCGACGAGGCGGGTGAGGAACTGCCGATCTCCTGGAAACACCGGGACGAGCGGTACGGCGAGAAACTCGCCACCCCGGACACCTCCGTCGGCGACCTGATCGGCGACATCGATCCGATCAAGATCGCTGAGGGGCGCACGCTCGGCGACCCGGAGACCGTCCACTACGGCCTGGTCCCCAGGAGCAACCGGGGCGTGTTCTCCGTCAACGAGCTGCCCGACCTGGCCGAGCGCATCCAGGTCTCGCTGCTCAACGTGCTGGAGGAGCGCGACATCCAGGTCAGGGGCTACAACCTGCGCCTGCCCCTGGACATCCTGCTGATCGCCAGCGCCAACCCCGAGGACTACACCAATCGCGGCCGGATCATCACCCCGCTGAAGGACCGTTTCGGCGCCGAGATCCGCACCCACTACCCGCTCTCGATCGAGACCGAGCTGGTGCTGATCCGTCAGGAGGCCGCTCTCGACCAGGTGGGCGCCGACCTGCCCGACCACCTGATCGAGGTGATCGCCCGCTTCACCCGGCTGGTCCGCGAGTCCACCGCCGTGGACGCGCGCTCGGGCGTCTCGGCACGCTTCTCCATCGCCGCGGCCGAGACCGCGGCCGCCTCAGCCATCCGGCGGGCGGCGCTGACCGGCGAGGACCACGCGGTGGCCAGGGTCGCCGACCTGCCGGGGATCGTGCACACGCTCCGCGGCAAGGTGGAGTTCGAGGTCAGCGAGGAGGGCCGGGAGACCGAGGTGCTCTCGCACCTGCTCCGCAGGGCGGTGGCCGAGACGTTCCGCGGCACGCTCGGCGGCATGGACCTGGCCCCGCTGCTGGACAGGTTCGCGGAGGGCGTCCAGGTCGAGTCGGGGGTGACGGTCCCGGCGGCCGAGCTGCTGCGCAGGATCGGCCCGGTGCAGGGCCTGGCGAAGATCATGTCCCAGCTCGGCATCGGCGACGAGTCGCCCGGCCACGCCGCCGCCGCGCTGGAGTTCGCCCTGGAGGGCCTGTACCTCCTGCGCCGGCTCTCCAAGGACGAGGTGGACGGCACGACGACCTACCGCACCTGAGGTGTCTGGCATGAGCTATCGCTATGGCGAATACCGGGACGGGCCCGACCCGCTCGCCCCTCCGTACGACGTCCGTTCGGCGCTGGACCGGATGGGCGACGCGATCCTGTCCGGTTCCAACCCCGCCCACGCCCTGCGGGACCTGCTCAAGGAGGGCCTGCCGGGCGCGCAGAATCGGCGCGGGCTTGACGATCTGCTCCGCGAGGTGCGGCGGCGGCGCCGGGAGCTGCGCGAGCGCGGGCGCCTGGACGGCACGCTGGAGCGGGCCAGGGCACTGCTGGACAAGGCGATCGGCCAGGAGCGGGCCGAGCTGTTCCCCGACCCCTCGGACGAGGCCAGGCTGCGTGAGGCGGAGCTGGCCGCTCTCCCCGACGACACGGCGAGCGCCATCCGGGAACTGGGGGACTACCAGTGGCGCTCGGCCGCCGCCAGGCAGACCTTCGAGGAACTGCGCGACCTGCTGCGCGGGGAGGTGCTCGACAGCCAGTTCCGCGGCATGCGGCAGGCCCTGGCCAATCCCGACCCCGCCGCCATGGAGCGGGTCAGGGAGATGATGTCCGACCTGAACGACATGCTCGACCGGGATGCCCGTGGCGAGCACACTCAGGCCGATTTCGAGCAGTTCATGTCGAAATATGGGGACATGTTTCCGGAGTCGCCGCGGAACCTGGAGGAGCTGGTCGACACCCTCGCCCGGCGGGCCGCGGCCACCCAGCGCCTGCTGGCCTCCCTGACCCCGGCCCAGCGCGAGGAACTGGGCCGGCTGATCGAGCAGACGCTCGCCCAGGCCGGGCTGGACGAGCAGATGCGCCGCCTGGGCGAGTCCCTGTACGCCCGCCGCCCCGACCTCGCCTGGAACACCCCGGAGCGGCTGAGCGGCGACGAGCCGATGGGGATGTCCGACGCGGTGAGCGCGCTGGACGAGCTCGCCGACCTGACCCAGCTGGAGGCCGCGCTCCGCCAGGACTACCCCGGCGCCCGGATGGACGACATCGACGAGGCCGCGATCCGGCGTGCCCTCGGCCGGGCGGCCGTCGACGACCTGCAGGTGCTCAGGCAGGTCGAGCGCGAGCTGGAGCAGCAGGGCTACCTGCTGCGCCGACGCGGCAAGCTGGAGCTCACCCCGAAGGCCGTCAGGCGCCTGGGGGAGACCGCGCTGCGCCGTGTCTTCGCCTCCCTGGAGAGCGGACGCCGCGGCGATCACGACCAGGTGGACGCCGGCTCGGCCGGCGAGCTCACCGGCTCCTCACGGCCCTGGCGGTTCGGCGACGAGCAGCCGATCGACGTGGTCCGCACGGTGATCAACGGCGTCCGGCGCGGAGGGAGCACCGGCGCGGTGACCCTGTCCGTCGACGACTTCGAGGTGGCCGAGACCGAGCGGCGTACGGCGGCGGCGGTCTGCCTGCTGGTCGACCTGTCCTATTCGATGGCGCTCCGCGGCACCTGGGCAGCCGCCAAGCAGACGGCGATGGCGCTGCAGGCGCTGGTGGCCTCGAAGTTCCCGCAGGACTCGGTGCAGATCATCGGCTTCTCCAACTACGCCCGCGTGCTGCAGCCCGACGAGCTGGCGGGCCTGGAGTGGGACATGGTCCAGGGGACGAACCTGCACCACGCCCTGCTGATCGCCGGGCGCCACCTGGACCGCCACCCCGACTTCGAGCCGGTCGTGCTCGTGGTCACCGATGGTGAGCCCACCGCCCACCTGCGGCGCAACGGCTCGGCGGCCTTCGAGTGGCCGCCCACCCAGGAGACGCTGGAGCTGACGCTCGCCGAGGTCGACAAGATGACCCGGCGCAGGGCGACGCTCAACGTCTTCATGCTCGCCGATGACGAGCGTCTGAAGGATTTCGTGAACGAGGTCGGGCGACGCAACGGCGGCCGGGTCTTCTCTCCCGGCGCCGACCGCCTGGGAGAGTACGTCGTCAGCGACTTCCTGCGGGCCCGCCGCACGCGCTGACGGGTCCCCGGCCTACCTGAGGGCCCAGAAGTCGGCGTAGCCGTCGAGCGCCAGGTCGAAGCCGTCGTGGTAGTGGCGGTAGGAGCGGTAGCAGGGACGCCACGCCGTGCTGTTGCCGACACCCGCGCGGGCGTCGGCGATCGCGGAGGGGATCCGCCGGGGAGAGAGCAGGAGGCCGCCGCCGAGATAGCGATCGTCGGCGAGGACCGTGGGGGTGCCCGGGTCACCGCTCGCGTAGCGGCCACGGCGCCAGCCGCTCTCCTCGTCCCAGACCAGCGCGTCGCCTCCGGTCAGGCGAACGGTGACGGTGCGCGGGTCACAGGGCCCCTGCCACCAGCTCTCGACCTGGTCACCCAGGGCTTCGACGACGAGACCGGCATAGTGGGCCGGCTGCTCCCGCCACTCCTCGGTGTACGGCTCAACGTGTTTGACAGCCACGGCTGGCACTCCTTCGTGCCGTCTTATCTCTGTTCGGTGGAAGGCCCGCCCGGCACGACCACGACTTCGCCGCCGGTCTCATCACACGGGAGCGGGCTCATTCGATCCTACTCATCCCCGGGTGTGCTCAGAGCAGGATTCGAAGATCGACCACCCCGCAAACCGTGACCCTTCCGTAACAACGTCTTCGGGACTGCCGCCGTCTACCCAGTAAAGAAAGTTCACCAATTCAAGGGGGAGGAATGAGTCCGATGCTCGCGGGAATTCTCGTGGCACTGATGCTCATTGGCTGCGTCTGCTTCGAGTTGTGCATGGTCCCGCACGGCCGGGACAGGCACGACACCATCGACGGCGAGTGACATCCCCCCGGATGTCCGGCCGACCCGGTCTTCACGGCACCCGCGGGACGACCAAGGGACCGGAACCCGCCCGCCCGCCGCACCGGAACCTCCTTCAAAAGATCACTGCAGGTCGGTGACGGCCAAGCGAGCCGTACCCAGAAGAGATCGACGAAGACTAATGTCTGGCGCATGACAGACCTGCTGCTCTGGCTGCACATCGGCTTTTCGATCTTCGCCCTGGGCCCGGTGACCGCCGCCATGATGTCCACTCCCAGATTCATCCGTGCCAAGAACGTCGACGTCCTGCGCTACCTGCACAAGACCACCCGTATCTACGGCTTCGCCTCCCTGGGGATCTTCCTGTTCGGCCTGTTGCTGGGCCGCGAGTTTCTCGGCAGGCCGTACCTGTCGGTCTCCATGACGCTCTTCATCGTCACCTTGGGACTGCTGTTCATGGTGGCCCGCGACCAGGGCGCCGCCATCCGGGTCCTCTCCAGCGAGAGCCCGGAGGACGACGCCAAGGTTCAGGTCGGCCGGATCGCCGCGTTCTCCGGCGTGATCGTGCTGATCTGGATCGTCATCCTGGCGCTGATGGTCTGGTTCAACCCGGCCTGAGCACGCCCGCGTTCCTACCCCAGCGCCTGGGTGAGGTCGGCGAGGAGATCGTCGATCGACTCGATGCCGACCGACAGGCGGACCAGGTCACCGGGGACCTCCAGCGGCGAACCCGCCACGGAGGCGTGGGTCATCCGGCCGGGGTGCTCGATCAGCGACTCCACACCGCCGAGCGACTCGCCCAGGGTGAACAGCCTGGTCCGGTCGCACACCTCGACCGCCTCGGCCTCCCCTCCGGCCATCCGGAAGGAGACCATGCCGCCGAAGCGCCTCATCTGCTTGGCCGCCACCTCGTGACCGGGGTGATCGGCCAGGCCCGGATAGAGCACCGAGGTGACCCGCGGATGGGCGAGTAGCAGATCCACCACCCGCTCGGCGTTCGCGCAGTGGCGGTCCATCCGCACCCCGAGCGTCTTGAGACCGCGCAGCGTCAGCCAGGCGTCGAACGGCCCGGCCACCGCGCCCATCGCGTTCTGGTGGTACGCGAGCTCCTCGCCCAGCCCGGCGTCGCCTGCGACGAGCGCGCCGCCGACCACGTCGGAGTGGCCGCCCACGTACTTGGTGGTGGAGTGCACGACGACGTCCGCGCCCAGCGCCAGCGGCTGCTGCAGGTACGGGGAGGCGAAGGTGTTGTCCACCACCAGCAACGCGCCGCAGTCGCGCGCGAGCTGGGCCAGGGCCGCGATGTCCGCGATGCCGAGCAGCGGGTTGGTGGGCGTCTCCACCCAGATGATCCTGGTCTTCTGGGTCACCGCGGCCGCCACCGCCGCCAGGTCGCCCAGCGGCACCGGGTCGTAGTGCAGCCCCCAGCGCTCGTGCACCTTGGCGAACAGACGGTAGGTGCCCCCGTAGGCGTCGTTCGGGATGATGACATGGTCGCCCGGCTTGCAGATCGTGCGGAGCACCGTGTCCTCGGCCGCCAGGCCCGAGGCGAAGGCCAGACCGCGGCTGCCGCCCTCGACCGCGGCCATGGCCTCTTCCAGCGCCGTCCTGGTCGGGTTGGCCGACCGGCTGTACTCATATCCGGCGCGCAGACCGCCCACGCCGTCCTGCTTGTAGGTGGACACCGCGTAAATCGGCGGAACCACCGCCCCGGTGTAGGGGTCGGGTTCCTGACCTGCGTGGATGGCCAGCGTCTCGAATCCTTGGTTCATGGGGTCAACGCTACTCGCAACATTGGCGCCCACAGAGCACGGACAACCGCACCACACCGCCCTCCAGGCACTCCCTCGGCGCACTCCCCCACTGAGGAGCACGAACAACCGCATCGCCCCCACTGAGGAGCACGAACAACCGTTACACACCGCCCTTCGTTACTCCCTCGGCGCGCTCCCCGGTGATCCGCGAGAGCAGGACCGGGTCGGCGAGCGTCAGGGCGACGCCGACCAGCAGGCCGGCGACCGGCAGCAGAATTCCGACGACAGTCATTTCTCTCTCCCCCTTCGACGTCTCAAGCATCGGTGCGACCGCTCTGGCACCGCCTCCGCTGAAGGGCCGGTTCGAACCGGGACGGCTCAGCCGAACGGCCGATACCTCACCTCCCCCTTCAGGTTTAGGCTCTGGGACCGTGGGGGAAACGAACCGGCTCGTCTACTGGGTCAAAAGGCTCAGCGAGATCGCGTTGATCGGCTGGCTCCTCCTGCTCCTGCTGCTCGACGTTCTGATCATGACGAGCGCGAGCGGGGAGGCGATGTGGCCGGTTCTGGTGTGCGGTGTGCTGGGCGTCGCGGCGGTGCTGTGGCGCCGCCGCCTGCGGGTCGGCGGGTTCGTCGCCCTGCTGACGGTGTCGTTCCTGTGCAGCCTGGCCGTCGGCATCGCCGGGGGTAACGGCGGACCCGGCCTGGCCGAGATCGGAACGCTGCTGGTCCTCACCGTCGGCGGACTGCGCGCGATCGAGCCGGTGCGGCGGGCCGCGCTGTTCTCGCTGGCGGCGATGGTCGTGCTGGAGGCCTCCTGCGTACGCCTGAACGAGACGACCGCCAGTGTGGTCACCGGCTTCCTGCTCTTCGTGAGCTGGTCGTTCGCCGCCGGTATCGGCGCCTACCTCCGCTTCCAGCAGGAGCGCCGCAGGGAGGCCGTGGAATCGGTACGGCGGGCCGAGCGCCTGGAGCTGGCCAGGGAGCTGCACGACCTGGTCGCCCACCACATCACCGGGATCGTGGTGCAGGCGCAGGCCGCCAAGGTCGTCGCCGAGCGGAAGCCGGAGGCCGTGATTCCCTCTCTGGAGGCGATCGCCGGCGCCGGGGCCGACGCGCTGACCTCGATGCGCCGCCTGGTCAGCGTGCTCCGCGCGCAGGACGAGGCCACCCGCTCACCGGGCAGCACGCTCATGGACATGCGCACGATGGTCGAGCGTTTCTCCGCCACCGGCCCCCAGGTCGCCTTCGACATCGGTCAGGGCATCACCGACGGCAGCATGGCCCCGGAGGTGATGACCACCCTCCACCGGGTCCTCCAGGAGTCGCTGACCAACGTCCGCCGGCATGCTCCCGGCACCGGCTGGGTCGAGGCGGACCTGAGGCTGACCGACGGCTCCGACCTGCGCGCCTGGGCCGAGAGCAGGCGCACGGGGAACGGCTGGGAGCCGGGGAACCGGGAGAACACGGCCGGGGACGCCGTGCGGCTGCGGGTGCGCAACTACGGCTCGGCGTCCGATGTCAGGATCTCCCACCTCGGCGGCGGCTTCGGCCTGGTGGGCATGGCCGAGCGCGTCGAGGCGCTCGGCGGCAGGCTCATGGCCGGGCCCACCCATTCCGGTGCCTGGGAGGTGACGGCCGAGTTCCCCCTCTGACCCGCAGGGACGCTCCGAACCCCGACCGGGGTCTCCCGGCCGGCGTTCGGGTGGTCTCAGTGGTCGGCGAGCTCAGTGGTTGGCGAGGAAGGCCAGCAGGTCCTGGCGGGTGAGCAGCCCGACGGGCTTGCCGTTGTCGAGGACGACCGCGGCGTCGGCCTTCTCCAGCGCCTCGACGGCGATGGAGATCGGCTCCCCCGCGCCGAGCGTCGGCAGCGGCTGCGACATGTGGGCCGCCAGCGGGTCGGTCGGCCGCACCCGGCCGCGGTACAGGGCGTCCAGCAGGTCTCGCTCCAGGATCGAGCCGACCACCTCGGCGGCCATGACCGGCGGCTCCTCCTTCATCACCGGAAGCTGCGACACGCCGTACTCGCGCATGATCGAGATGGCCGTGTCGACCGACTCGTACGGGTGGGTGTGCACGAACTCCGGCATACCGGAGTTCTTGCGGGTCAGCACGTCCTTGACCAGGCCCTCGTCGCTGTAGGTGGTCAGGAAGCCGTAGTCGGCCATCCACTCGTCGTTGAAGATCTTCGAAAGGTAGCCGCGGCCACCGTCGGGCAGCAGCACCACGACCACGTCGTCAGGGCCGGCCTGCGAGGCCACCCGCAGCGCCGCCACCGTCGCCATGCCGCAGGAGCCGCCCACCAGCAGCGCCTCCTCGCGGGCCAGGCGGCGGGTCATGCCGAAGGAGTCCTTGTCGGAGACCGCGATGATCTCGTCGCAGATCGTGGTGTCGTAGGTGGCCGGCCAGATGTCCTCGCCGACGCCCTCCACCAGGTACGGCCGCCCAGTGCCGCCGGAGTAGACCGAGCCCTCCGGGTCGGCGCCGATGATCTTAACCCGGCCGCCGGAGACCTCCTTGAGATAGCGGCCGGTGCCGCTGATCGTGCCACCGGTGCCGACGCCCGCCACGAAGTGGGTGATCCGGCCCTCGGTCTGCTCCCAGATCTCCGGGCCCGTGGAGTGGTAGTGGCTCTCCGGGTTGTTCGGGTTGGAGTACTGGTCCGGCTTCCAGGCGTTCGGCGTCTCCTTGGCCAGCCGGTCGGAGACGGAGTAGTAGGAGTCGGGGTGATCGGGAGAGACCGCCGTCGGGCAGACCACGACCTCGGCACCGTAGGCGCGCAGCACCGCGATCTTGTCCTGGGCCACCTTGTCCGGCACCACGAACAGGCACTTGTACCCCCGCTGCTGCGCCACGATGGCCAGGCCGATTCCGGTGTTGCCCGAGGTGGGCTCCACGATCGTGCCCCCCGGCCGCAACTCGCCCGACTTCTCGGCGGCGTCGATCATCCGCACCGCGATGCGGTCCTTCACCGAACCGCCTGGGTTGAAATACTCCACCTTCGCCAGCACCTGGGCGGAAATACCCTCCGTCACCTTCTGCAGCCGGACGAGAGGGGTGTTGCCCATCAGTTCGACGAGCGAATCATGTACGCGCACCGGGATATCACCTCGAAATACCAAAGCTCTGTCAGCTTGTTGTGTTGATCGCCGTGGTCCCATGGGGGTGGCGGGACCTCGACCATGTTCCAAGGCAACGCTACCGCCCCGTACGGAGGGAGCAACGTCACGTGATCTGGACACCCGGGACGGCGCGAGCCGCCCGTCGCATCGCCGCGGCGGCCGCACTGGGAGGGGGAGGCGTCACCCTGCTCGGCGCGGCGACCTACGGGCTGCTGCTGGCCGAGGCGATGGTGGCCCGCCGCGCGGTCGGCCGCCCGCACGGTATGGACGGACCGCCTTCTGACGGCGTGTACGGGGCCTTCGGCGGCGAGCCGATCCGGATGGCCATGCTCGGTGACTCCACCTCCGTCGGCCTGGGCACCACGGACCCCGCGGAGACACCCGCCGTGCTGATCGCCAACGGGCTGGCCGTGATCGCCGAGCGACCGGTACGGCTGACCGTGGCGGGCAGGTCGGGGGCGACCTCCGCGGAGCTGGGCGACCAGGTCGACGAGGCGCTCAAAGCCCGGCCCGAGATCGCGGTCATTTTCATCGGCGCCAACGACGTCACCTCGCAGACCATACCGGCCCAGGCCGTACGACACCTGCAGAGAGCGGTCCGGCGGCTGCGGGAGGCGGGGGCGGAGGTGGTCGTGGGCACCTGTCCCGACCTCGGCACGGTCAGGCCGATCGCGCAGCCGCTGCGCTGGGTGACCAGGCGATGGAGCCGCCAGCTGGCCGCCGCGCAGACCGTCGCCGTGGTCGAGGCGGGCGGGCGGACCGTGGCCTTCGCGGACCTGCTGGGGCCGGAGTTCGACATGAACCCGTCGGAGATGTTCGGCCTTGATCGTTATCACCCATCTAGCCAAGGCTATCTCCAGATAGCTTACGCAGTGCTACCTTCCGTATGCAGTGCGTTGGAGCTTTGGCCCGAACCTCGCGTCCAGCGCGCTGAGTCGATCTACCTCGCGGCGGCCAAGGCCGCGGAGGAGCCCGGCGCCGAGGTCTCCGCGACCCGTGTCGCCGGTCGGGCGACCGGACCCCAGGGACGATGGGTGACCTTGCTCGGCCGGAGGCCAGGAAAGCGGCCCGACAGCGCCTGAACACGGTCACCCTCCGCCGCGAAGCCGTAACGCCTCGCCCGCATTGGAGTGGAATACCCGTGATCCGGCCCCTCGCGAAACCGGCCCTGGTGCTCGCCGGAGCTCTGACCCTGGGCGGCTGCTCCGGCAGTGAAGCGGCCACCCCTGACCATCCCACCTGGCACAACACCGAGGTGAACGTGGTCAGCCGCACCACCGTCGCCGATGGCGTCGCCATGACGACCTCCATGAAGCCGGACGGCACGCTCGAGGCGGTGGCCGTCGACCTCGCCACCGGCAGGAAGCTGTGGTCTCACCCCTCGACCATGGCGGGCCGCCTGCCGGGGATGGGGGTGCCCGCTCCCGCGATCGTCGAGACCGCCACCGGGCAGACCGTCGCGGTGACGGTCGACCCCGCCAGGCGGGGGCGCTGGAAGGCCACGCTCGTCGGCCTCGACGCCAGAACCGGGGCACGCAGATGGAGCCGCCCGGTGCACTCCACCTTCGGCCCCCAGCGGTGCGGAGCCTTCGTGTGCGTGTCCGAGCACACCGCGCTCGCGAGCGCCCGCGTCGTCGTGCTCGATCCGGTCACCGGCAGGATCGCGTGGAAGCTCCCCGGCATCGCCGAGGTCGAGTGGTCCGACACCTCCCGCGTGGTCTTCCTCCGCCTCGCCCGCCATCCCGTCCTGGAGTCGCACGACCTGAAGACCGGCAAGGTCATCTGGCGGGTCCCCGTCGAGCAGGCCCTCGGCTCCGGGGTCGACCTGTCAGGCGGCTGGTCCTTCGGCGCGACGACGGGAAACCTCGTCGGGTACGTCGCCCCCTACACCAACCCGAAGACGAGCAAGGTCTCGGCCTTCGGCCTGTTCTCCGTCAAGCTCGCCGACGGCACCGTCAACTGGATGCGCCCGTCGGTGGTCCGCGTCTATCCCAGCGGCAGCCCCGGCTTCGCACCGGTGGTCCGCCCGGTCGACCAGCAGGGCCAGTACGGCGGGTTCGCCCGGCTGGAGGCCGACAGCGGCCGGGTGCTCGGCCAGATCTCCGCCGAGCAGGTTCCCGAGTCCGGCTGGTGGCTGGCCTTCCCACCTCGGATGGAGAAGGTCGGTTTCCTGCGACACGACAAGCCGGGCAACACGTTCGACCTTTCCACCGGCCGCAACGCCGATGTCAAGGACGAGCACAGCTGGTCCTTCTGCGCGACCGATCCCAAACCGCTCGCGCTCAAGGGCCAGAACTCCGGGTTCTACTCGGTGGCCTCGCTGTGCGAGTTCAGGCTGGCCGACGGCAAGCGGGTGTCCGGCCCGGGCGTCCCGCCCGCCTGGTTCACCGGCAGCCAGAACGGCTGGCGGATGTGGCGCGACGAGAAGGGCGGCCTCCACGGGATCAAGGACGGCGACGGCACCTCGCCCGGCATGTACGGCTGACATCCGCGGCCGATGTGTGAGACCGGCACCGGGCACATCCGCGGCCCGTGAGAGCGGTCGACTCGCGACAGTGCCCCGTCCCCGGACGGGGCACTGTGCGCCTAGTACAAAGTTCTGTTTCAATGCCGCCCTGGGCGTGGCTTCGGGCATACCGCACGGTACGCTCCGCTGGAGGAGCAGATACGAACCCAGGAGAGCCACATGCCCGAGGCAGTCATCGTCGCGACCGCGCGCTCGCCCATCGGACGCGCCTTCAAGGGGTCCCTCAAGGAGATCCGCCCCGATGACCTGACAGCACAGATCATCCAGGCCGCGCTCGCCAAGGTCCCCCAACTCGACCCGACCACGATCGACGACCTCATGCTGGGCTGCGGCCTGCCGGGCGGCGAGCAGGGCTTCAACATCGGCCGCGTGGTCGCCACCCTGCTCGGCCTGGACGGCGTGCCCGGCACCACCGTGACCCGCTACTGCTCGTCCTCCCTGCAGACCACCCGGATGGCGCTGCACGCGATCAAGGCGGGCGAGGGCGACGTGTTCGTCTCGGCGGGCGTGGAGTGCGTCTCCCGCTTCGCCAAGGGCAACTCGGACTCGCTGCCCGACACGCAGAACGCGCTGTTCGACGACGCCCGCGCCCGTTCGGTCATGGCCGCCGAGGGCGGCGGCGAGGTCTGGCACGACCCGCGCGAGGACGGCCTGCTGCCCGACATCTACGTGGCGATGGGCCAGACCGCGGAGAACCTGGCCGGGCTGAAGGGCGTCTCCCGGCAGGAGCAGGACGAGTTCGGCGTCCGGTCCCAGAACCTGGCGGAGAAGGCCATCGCCAACGGCTTCTGGGCGAAGGACATCACCCCGGTGACCCTGCCCGACGGAACCGTGGTGAGCAAGGATGACGGCCCCCGCGCCGGCACCACCTACGAGGCCGTCTCGACCCTCAAACCGGTCTTCCGGCCCGACGGCACGGTCACCGCGGGCAACTGCTGCGCGCTGAACGACGGCGCCGCCGCGGTGATCGTGATGAGCGACACCAGGGCGGCCGAGCTCGGCATCACCCCGCTCGCCCGGATCGTCTCCACCGGCGTGACCGGCCTGTCCCCCGAGATCATGGGCCTGGGCCCTGTCGAGGCCTCGAAGCAGGCCCTGGCCAGGGCGGGCATGTCCATCGGCGACGTGGACCTCGTCGAGATCAACGAGGCGTTCGCCGCCCAGGTCATCCCGTCCTACCAGGATCTCGGCATCGACATCGACAGGCTCAACGTCAACGGCGGCGCCATCGCGGTGGGCCATCCCTTCGGGATGACCGGGGCCCGCATCACCTCCACCCTGATCAACAGCCTCGCCTTCCACGACAGGTCGATCGGGCTGGAGACCATGTGCGTCGGCGGCGGTCAGGGCATGGCCATGGTCCTGGAACGCCTCAGCTGAGGCCGGGGCCGGGACCGATCCCCGAGGCCCCGGTCAGCCGTGGACGTCGGGGCCGGCACGGGTGATCGTGATCTTCACGATCACCCGCCGGTCCCGCTCCATGGCGGCCCGGTAGTCGTCCCAGTCGGGGTGCTCACCGGAGATGTCGCGGTAGTAGGAGACCAGGGTCTCCATCGCCTCGGGCAGCGAGATGATCTCCGCGGTGCCGTCGATCTGGATCCATTCGCCGAAGAAGGCGTCGGTGGTCACGCAGAGCGAGAGTCGCGGGTCCCTACGCAGGTTGCGGACCTTGGCCGCGGTCTCCCTGGTGCTGACGATCGGGTTCCCCTCCGCGTCGAGCCCCACGGTGACCGGGGAGAGCTGCGGGCGTCCGTCCGCGTGCGAGGTCAGCATGACCGCGCGATGGTTGGCGCGGATGAATCCGCGCGCCTTTTCATGATCCATGAGCTCATCATGGCGTACATGACAGAGCCCGCACCACCAAGGTGGCGCGGGCTTGGCGAAGATAGTCGACTTACAGGTGGCGGGTACGGCGGTGCCGCTCGTGCTCGTGCACTATGGCGGCGGCATAGCCGTGGGACAGCCCGTGCTCGTCCGCGAGCCAGGTGGCGCGCTCATCACAGCGAAGGAACGACGGACCGTTGTCGATTGCTCGGAACCACTCGGGGAGTGCACGTCCCGTGATATCCGGGACCCTTGCGATCAGCTTGCTCTGCGTCTCCATTGAGTGGTTCAACGACATGGGCACCTCCACGGATAGGCTCCTTTGCTCGACAGTGCATCACGAAAGCGCAGATGGCAAGCCCCGAGATGCTCTCTCTCGTCGCGGTTCGTCTATCCCCCGTTGCCTTCCGTTCACTCACACATCCGCTCAGAAAAAAAGAAGGCCCCGCCGGATCGAATCCGGCGGGGCCTCCTGGCGTCACAGTCAGTCGCTACTCGAGAAGTAGCTCAGCAGGCGCAGGATCTCCAGGTAGATCCAGACCAGGGTGACGGTCAGGCCGAAGGCCATCAGCCACGAGTACTTCTCCGGGGCACCGGCCCGCACCCCGCGCTCGACCTCGTCGAAGTCCAGCAGCAGGAAGAAGCAGCCGATGAGGATCGCGGCGATGCTGAACACGTAGGCCAGCGGACCACCGGAGCGGATGCCGATGCCGTCCTCGATGAAGAAGCCGGCGAGCAGGTTGACGAGCATGAGACCCATCAGGCCCAGACCCGCGGCCACCACGAACTTGGTGAACTTCGGCGTCACCCGGATGATGCGCAACGCGTAGACCGTCAGCATGGCACCGAACGCCAGGGCCGTGCCGAGCACCGCCTGGAAGACGATGCCGCTGTACAGGTTGTTGTAAACGTGGCTGATCACGCCGATGGCGACGCCGTACGCCACCGAGTACCCGAGGATCAGCGCGGGGTTGGTGCTCTGCTTGAACGAGATGACCAGGGCCAGCACCAGGCCGACGATGACGCCGACGATCGCCGCGACCATACCGAGGTTGAGCGCCCAGGCGACCGCCGCCGAGACAACGAGCGTGCCGAGCGTGATGAAGCCACGCACGACCACGTCGTCGATCGTCATCGTCCGCTGTGCGGGCGGCGCGTACGACGGCGTGTTGTACATTCCCTGAAGCTGGTCAGGGGTGGGGGTCGGCATGCCCCATCCCTGCTGATTCCCCTTGGCCTGCCGACTGAATACGGGGTTCTTGCTCTCCATCGCTGCCTCCACGCTGCGACCTACGCGATCAGCGTATTAGATCGGTTGTCACACGGCCGTATCGTGCTGATATCCATGTTGTTCAAGTGACCGTACGGCTACCGCCGATGTTGCCAACGAACGGTCGGCGCGTCTGGTTCCCGGACCTCACATCTCCTTCGCCGATCTCTCGTCGAAAAGGCGCTGCGACGCCTCGACCTCGTCGAGGTTGCGGCGCGCCCACTCGCAGAGACCGGTCACGGTGACCGAGAGATCGCGGCCGATCCGGGTGAGCACGTATTCCACCTTGGGCGGCGAGGTCGGATAGACGTTGCGCTCGACGATGCCGTCGCGCTCCAGCGCCCGCAACGTCCGGGTCAGCATGCGCTGGTTGATCCCCTCGATCCGCGCCTTGAGCCGGGAGAACCGCTGGGCCTCGTGCCCCAGGGCCGCGATCACCAGCAGGGACCACTTGTCCCCGATGTGATCGATCACTTGCCGGGCGATCCCATTGGCCCGAAGCATCGGCTCCAGGTTCGCCTCGTTTCCCATGGTTACTATTTTATACCAGGGTCCCACCGAATCCCAAGCAGTAAGAAAAATCGGCCCGTGACCACATTTGCACTGGTCACGGACCGATTGTCGAATGGGCAATGCGGTACCCCCGGAGGGACTCGAACCCTCACTCGAACCCTTTTAAGGGGTTTGCCTCTGCCATTGGGCTACGGGGGCGCCTAATCATACGTAACGGACCACTCATGCGTAACTGCTCAAGCCAACCGTCGCATGACTCACTGCTCCAAATCTACGGACCCGCCCTGGATTCGGGAACCCGGTCAAGGAATAGCACACCGTCGGCAACGACGAATCCGGGGGTGGGCGCGAGTGTCCACCCCCGGAGAGGCTCAGGTCGTCGCCGCGGCGCGGAACTCCGTACGTGGCTCCTCGATCTCTCCGAGAGAGACGGTCTCGCGCTTGAAGAAGAGCGCCAGGGTCCAGTCGGCCGTCACCCGGACCTTGCGGTTGATCGTGGGCACCCGCGACAGGTGGTAAGTGCGGTGCATGAACCACGCGGCAAGCCCGCGGAGCTTGATCCCGTAGACGTTGGCGACCCCCTTGTGCAGGCCCAGCCCCGCGACGGAGCCGACATACCGGTGCCGGTAGTCGATCTGCTCCTTCCCGTGGAGCCTGCGGGTGATGTTGTCGGCGAGGACCTTGGCCTGCCGTACGGCGTGCTGGGCGTTGGGCGCGCAGTACTGGCCCGGGTTGGTCACGTCGGGCACGCCCGCCACGTCTCCGGCCGCGTAGGCGTCCTCGACACCGACCACGGTCAGCCGGGTGCTCGTCTTGATCCGGCCACGCTCGTCGAGGGGCAGGTCTCCGGCGTTGACGACCGGGCTGGGCTTCACCCCGGCGGTCCACACGATGGTGGCGGACTCGAACTCGTCGCCGTCGGAGAGCTTGACCAGGCCGCCCTCGCAGGAGTCGAGGCGGGTGTTCATCTTGACCTCGATACCGCGCTCGCGCAGCTGCTCGGCGGTCCACTTGCCCATCTCGGGACCGACCTCGGGCAGGATGCGGTCGGTGGCCTCCACGAGGACCCAGCGCATGTCCTCGCGGGAGATGTTGCGGTAGTAGCGGGTGGCGTCGACCGCCATGTCCTCCAGCTCCGCGAGCGCCTCGACACCCGCGAAGCCGCCACCGACCACGACGAACGTCAGCGCCCGCTTGCGCAGGGCCTCGTCGCCGTCGCTCTCGGCCCGGTCGAGGAGCTCGAGCACCCGGTTGCGCAGCGCGATCGCCTCGCCGACGGTCTTGAAACCGATCGCGGCGTCGGCCAGGCCCGGAATGGGGAGCGTGCGGGAGATCGAGCCCGCGGCCATGACCACGATGTCGTAGTCGATCTCGTGCGCCGTGCCGACGTTGGGCGCGAAGGTGAGGCTCTTGGCGGCGTGGTTGACCTTGGTCACCTTGCCGTTGAGGATCGTCGCCTTCGAGAGCACGCGCCTGAGCGGGACGACCACGTGCCGGGGCGAGAGGTTTCCGGCGGCCGCCTCGGGCAGGAAGGGCTGGTAGGTCATGTGGGACTCGGGGGTGAGGACAGTGATTCGCACGCTTCCTTCGCGCAGTTCCTTGCGGAGCGTGTGCTGCAGGCGCAGCACGGTGTAAAGGCCGACATAGCCTCCACCGACCACCACGATGTGCTTGGAGTTGCGGTCCACTTCGACGCCTTCCTTAAGTCTCGAGGCTTGTGAAACCTTTCACAAGCATACGTGCGTGACCCCGGTCGCGCCAGCCGCAAGCCCGGCAACTTATCCGAAATTTCCGCCGACGGTTAGAAACATCCTCTCTTCTTGCGAAAATTCCTGTCGATCTTCTGGTTGTGATTGAGTTCACAAGCTGCGGAGCGCGTTCGCCCTGGTGAAGAGCTCGTCCAGCATCGGCGCGGTCACCCGGCCGGTGAAGGTGTTCTGCTGGCTGGGGTGATAGCAGCCGAGAAGGTACGCGGGACCTCCCCCGGGGGAGGTGATCTCCACTTCGGCGCCGTGCCCGAAGGGCGGCCTCGGCCGGGGCAGGGCGTATCCGGCGTCCTTCAGCGCGGGCCAGATCGCCTGCCAGGCGAAGCCTCCCAGCGCGACGACCACCCGTACGTCCGCCGAGACCAGGGCGACCTCACGGGCCAGCCAGGGGAAGCAGGTGGCCCGCTCGGCCGGCTCGGGCCTGTTCGCGGGCGGAGCACACCGGACCGCCGCCACCATCCGCGCGCCGACGAGCCGCTGCCCGTCGCCCGCGTGCAGGCTGGTCTCCTGTACGGCCAGCCCCGTCCGGTACAGCGAGGCGAACAGCCAGTCACCACTGCGGTCGCCGGTGAAGATCCTCCCGGTCCTGTTGCCGCCGTGCGCCGCCGGAGCCAGTCCGACGATCAGGATCTCGGGCCGCTCCGCGCCCCATCCGGCGATGGGCCGGCCCCAGTAGGTCTCCTCGGCGAACGCCCGCCTCTTGACCGTCGCCACCTCCTCGCGCCACTCCACCAGGCGCGGACAGGCCCTGCAGACCGACTGCGCGGCCGTGAGCTCAGCGAGGCTGCCACTCTTCTCCGCGAGCTCGCGCACCTCGGCGGGGTCGTGGGCGACGGGGGTGTCGGGCTGGGCGGGATCGCCGGGCCAGCCGGATCCGGGAGGAACACAGGTCATGAATCCGATGGTGCCCGATGCGGGAGACCGCGGAGCCCACCGGGCCCCTCGCCTCCCGCAGGCCCGCCGGGGAGGCGAGGCGATCGGAGTGGAAAGGCGACAGGCGGCGCCCGCTGGGTGCGGACGCCGCCTGTTTCACTCCGGACACGTCCCGGCGTCAGCCGCCGGGCGCGCTGTCGCGACTGTCAGGCCATCAGGCGGGAAGAGTCGCGGTGGTGGTCGGAGTGGGGGTCGGGGTCGGAGTGGGAGTGGAGGTGGGCTTGCAGAAGACCTTGCCCACCGTGGTGTCGCTGGTCGGGCCACCGTAGATCTCGATCGCACGCTTGGCGTCGCCGGACGTCGAGGCGGTCCAGCTGTCGGTCACGCTCTGGCGCTGCGTACCGTGACCGCTGAAGTAGATGCTCTGCCAGTCGCCCGCGACACCGTCGCGGATCCAGCGGTACTTCACGGAGCCACGAACGTACGAAGCGCTGATCGTGCCGGTGAACGTGCGGGTCACCGGGCAGGTGCCGGCGTAGTCGGTCGGGGCGTAGGCGGAGACCGAGACCTTCGGCGACGTGTCCTTGCACCAGATCTTGAAGTAGGCGCGGTTGGACGAGGTCTCGACCGGGTCGATGATCTCCAGCGCGGCCCAGCCCCTGAAGTCGTCACGGGGCTTGATCACGTGGAAGACCTTGCGCGAACCGTTGACGCGAACGGCGTCACGGTCGACGACGCGGCCGTTGACGACCCACTGGTAACGCACCCAGCGGGAGTCGGAGGTGTTGATCCGACCGATCAGGGTAGCCTCGCAGTTACCCTCGTCGACCCACACCTGCGCACCGACACCGGGCCTGACGACCTCGTGGTCGTCCTCACCGGCGCCACAGGAGACCGAGAAACGGCCCTTCGCGGAGGTGGCGGCACGCGGAGCCAGGAGCTGGATGGCCTGCCAGCCCTTGACGTCGCCCTTGAAGGTCGCCTTCTCCTTGACGGTGAAGCTCTTGACGCCCTTGCCGCGGAAGGTGAAGGTCTGGACCTTGCCCTTGGATCCGTCTCCGCGCAACCACCGGTAGGCGACGGTGGTCTTGGCCTTGACGGCCTTCACCTTGATCTTCGAGGAGAAGGTCACCTTGACCGGGCACTCACCCTCGTACTTCGAGGGAGACGCCTTGGGAGTGCCCGCCCACACGGCGGGCTTCGGCTTCGGCTTGGCGACGGCCGCGACCGTCTGACCCGATCCACTGGCCGCCGCTGCGGGCGTGGCCAGCATGCCTACTGCCATGGTTGCCAGCATGGCCGCGCTGGCTCCTGCTGCGGCTAGCTTTCGTGCTAGTCCGGACTTCATGAGGGGATGCTCCGTTCGTTGGGAAGCAAGATTTGCCCTGGAGACGGTTGCCGCCCCGACAACAAGCTGTGCCGGGCCCACGGCAAAGTCCCACTAAAGCTTCTTTACCTAACCATAAACGGGAAGCTTTCCTCAATACTCCCTAAACGGGTGAATTGTCTAGGTCTTGTTATGAGGTGGCTACGGACCACGCGATGCCGTCGAGGATGTCGCGCTCGCTGGCGACCACATCGCCGAAACCGTAACGGGTCACTATCCGGTCGAGGATGAGCGCGCCCGCCCCGATCACGTCGACCCTGCCGGGGTGCATGACGGGAATCGTCGCCCGCTGCGCAACGGTCATTCCAAGCAATCTGCCGGCGATGTCATGCACCTGACCTGCGGTAATTCGCGAATGGTGGATTTTCTGCGAATCATATTCAGACAGCCCGAGCGCTATTCCGGCGACCGTGGTGACGGAACCGGCAAGCCCGACCAGCGTCAACGCCCGTTCCACCGGCACCTCGGCCGCGACCCGGTCGAGCGCCTCGTCGATGTCGGCGGTCACCGCCTCGACCGCCTTCGCCGACGGCGGGTCACCCGCGCCGCGCAGGTGGCGCTCGGTCAGCCGGACACACCCGATGTCGACGGAGAACGCGGCCTCCACATGCGTCGAGCCGAGCACGAACTCGGTCGAGCCGCCGCCGATGTCGACCACGAGGTACGGGGGGCGGGTGCCTTCGGGTGCGGGCAGTCCCGTCTCGGGCGAGAACCGCACCAGCTCGCGGGTGGCCCCGACGAACGACAGCTCCGCCTCCTCGACGCCCGTGATCACCTCGGGCTCGACGCCGAAGATCTCGCGTACGCCGTCCACGAAGTCCTGCCGGTTTGCGGCGTCCCTCGTCGCGCTGGTGGCGACCACGCGGACCGAGGTGGCCGCGTGCCGGTTGATGAGCTCGGCATAGCCGCGCATGGCGGTGAACGTACGCTCCAGGGCGTCCGTCGCCAGCCTGCCGGTCTCGTCGACCCCCTGCCCCAGCCGGACGATCTCCATTCGGCGCTCGACGTCGATCAGCCTGTCCCTGCCGACCTCGGCGATGAGCAGGCGGACGGAGTTGGTACCGCAGTCGATCGCGGCGACGCGGATCACTTGCTCTCCTCTGCGTCTTCGACGTCCACACACGGCCCGGCGGCCCACCACTCGCCGAGCGCGTCAAGGGCCTCACGGCCGAAGGGGTTGCTCCCCGGCACCGCGAGCTCGTGCCCGACCAGGGCGTGCAGGCATTTGACCCGGGTGGGCATGCCCCCGGTGCTCTGCATGTCGCGGGGCAGCGGCTCCAGGCCGTCCGCGGCGGCCGCCTTGTCACGGCGCGCCACGTAGTCCTCGTGGGCGGCCCGGTACGCCTCGGCCAGCTCCGCATCGTCGGCGAGCCTGGCCTGCATCTCCCGCATCATCCCCGAGGTCTCCAGCGTGCCGATGGCCGAGGCGGCCCTGGGGCACGTGAGGTAGAACAGGGTCGGGAAGGGCGATCCGTCGGGCAGTCTCGGTGCGGTCTCGACGACGTCGGGCAGCCCGCACGGGCAGCGGTGCGCCACCCCTCGCAGTCCTCGTGGCGCCCGGCCGAGCTGTCGCTCCACCGCCGCCACGTCGCGGTCATCAACCATTCGTGACACCCCCAAGAAGATGACAACCAGGGTATCGGCGTCACCCGGCGGCCCTGGCCGCCTTCTGCCCGGTGCCACTGTCGGCGGCCTTGACCGAGTCCCACAGCGTCTCGTACCACGGTGGCTTGGCGACCGCCCTCCGCTCACCGGCCGTGTTCCTGCCCGGCACGGGCGACTCGCCCATGACGACGTAGCACTTCTGCCCGGGGTCGCAGTAGAAGAGCCGCTCCCTGCCCTGCCGCTTGATGAAACCGGGGTCCAGGAGCTGCTTGTGGCGGTCGTCCAGGGCTTTGATCGCGGCGATCTCCCTGGCCTTCTCCTGCTCCAGCTGGGCGATCTGGCGGCGCTGGGCGACGTACTCCCTGATGGGGTAGGCGAGGCTCATGGCGATCGCGCACACCACGATCGCGAGGACCGCGGCCCGTCCCGTCAACTGCGGCCGTGTCGCCATGCGCCCCTCCTCGTCCCCACGTTCTCGCGGCCTCGTCCACCGTTCCCCGCCCGCCGTGCCCCGCACAGCGGCTCCGACACCGGCGGTCGCCGATCTCCGCACCTGGGGAACGCCGGACCGCGACCGGCGTTCCCGAGGTGCGGCCCGTGCTCGGAACGAGTGCGAGCCGCCAGAAGAAACTACCGCCGGAAACGCGGGAAGGCCGCCCGACCCGCGTAACGGGCCGCGTCGTCCAGAAGCTCCTCGATGCGGAGCAACTGGTTGTACTTGGCCACCCGGTCGGAGCGGGCCGGGGCACCGGTCTTGATCTGGCCGCAGTTGGTGGCCACGGCGAGGTCGGCGATCGTGGTGTCCTCGGTCTCGCCGGAGCGGTGGCTCATCATGCAGCGGTAACCGCTGCGGTGGGCCAGGTCCACCGCGTCGAGGGTCTCGGTCAGGGTGCCGATCTGGTTGACCTTGACCAGCAGCGCGTTGGCGGTGCCCTCGGCGATGCCGCGGGCCAGGCGCTCGGGGTTGGTCACGAACAGGTCGTCGCCGACCAGCTGGACCTTGTCGCCGAGGGCGCGGGTGATGGCGTTCCAGCCCTCCCAGTCGCTCTCGTCCAGCGGGTCCTCGATGGAGACCAGCGGGTAGTTCGCGACCAGGTCCTCGTAGAAGGCGATCAGCTCGGTGGCGGACAGGCCCTTGCCGTCGATGGTGTAGACGCCGCCCGAGTGGAACTCGGAGGCGGCCACGTCGAGGGCCAGCGCGACGTCCTCGCCGGGCACGTACCCGGCCTTCTCGATGGCGACCAGGATCAGGTCGAGCGCGTCACGGTTGGAGGGCAGGTTCGGCGCGAAACCACCCTCGTCGCCGAGGCCAGTGGCGTAGCCCTTCTCCTTCAGCACCGCCTTGAGGGCGTGGTAGACCTCGGTGCCCATCCGCACGGCCTCACGGAACGTCTCCGCCCCGATCGGAGCGATCATGAATTCCTGGATGTCGACGTTGGTGTCGGCGTGCGCGCCGCCGTTCAGGATGTTCATCATCGGCACGGGCAGCAGGTGCGCGTTCGGCCCGCCCAGGTAGCGGAAGAGCGGCAGCTCGGCGCTGTCCGCGGCGGCCTTGGCCACGGCGAGCGAGACGCCCAGGATCGCGTTGGCGCCCAGACGCGCCTTGTTGGGCGTGGCGTCCAGGTCGATCATGATCTGGTCGACGCTGCGCTGCTCGGTGGCGTCGAACCCGAGGATCTCGTCGGCGATCTCGTCGGTCACGCCGAGAACCGCCTTCTCCACGCCCTTGCCGCCGTAGCGCTCGTCGCCGTCACGGAGCTCGACGGCCTCGAACTGGCCGGTGGACGCGCCGCTGGGAACCGCGGCGCGCCCCTGGCTGCCGTCGTCCAGGAGGATGTCGACCTCGACCGTCGGGTTACCCCGGGAGTCAAGGATCTCTCGGGCGGTAACGCCCTCGATGGAAGCCACGAAGCGCTCCTAAAGTCGCAGGACAGTTTGCCTCAGAAGCGTACCGAGATCTACTTGCCGACACGGCGACCGGGACGCCTCCGAACAATGTTCGCGCAATTTCCGTACGAGGACCCGAAGGCGCCCCACCGCCGACGCCTCAGATCCCGCCGGTAACTGGACCGAGGAGACCACCCCAAGGAGCCCCTGAGGACGTACCCCATGCCCTTCCTTGGGGGACTTCCCGTGAGGCCGCGCCGGCGACTGGACTGAGGAGAGGGAGGTCGTGAGGAACGAGCGGCCTCCCTCGACGAGGGAAGGAGCCGGATCCCAGCG
>NZ_JBEOZN010000076.1:0-48198 GCF_040298085.1 Streptosporangium sp. NPDC001681
CTGCGCGTAACCGACGACGATGCCGGAGGCCTGGCATTCGTACTGGACGTTGTGCTGGCAGTCGGACATCTTGCAGGCGCCGCCGCCGCCGTCACCCGAACCCGTCAGCAGCCGGACTCGATGGTGTACGCGATGTAGCAGAGGTGCACCGTGAGGTAGCTCGTCCGCGGCCAGGCGCCGGGAGCGTCGCTCCCGGGGACCGCGGCGACCTCGGCGAGCGAGGTGTACGCCTCGGCACCCTCCATCAGCAGCTCAGTGGACATGTATGTCACCTCCCTTCTTGGTTCTCGTAGGGGCCGGTCCCGGGTTCGGGGCCGGAGGTCTCGAAGGGCGGCGTCGGCGAGCCGAGGTTGCGGTGCACCGCGTCGGGGTCGACCCCGGCGGCCCGCAGCGCCTCGCGCACCGCGTCGTCCCGGTCGCCGCCATGCTCGGCGTGGGCCAGCAGCCCAGCCGCGATGGCGTGCGAGCGGTGCTCGCCGAAGCTGAGCCTGCGTATCTCGGGCCGCGGATCCTGCGGCTCCCACGCCCAGCCGATGCCGCGGCCGAGCGCGGCGACATAGGTGGACAGATCCTGGCGCAGCCCGCCGGTCGCGGTGGCCGCCGCACCGATCTCCGGCACCGCGTGCCAGGCACGGCGTCCCAGGTAGACCACGATGCTGTCGCGGCGCGAATACAGATCGCGGGCGGAGAGCACCTTGGCCTTGTAGGGGAGTCGTAGCTTCTCCAGCCGGTCGAGCACCGCGCCCCACAGGGCGGGGGCGGCGTCGGCCGTCTCGGCGCCCAGGTACAGCCGCAGACACGTGTTCTCCTCCAGGCCGTGCCCCGCCGAGCCGCTCACCAGCAGGAACCCGGGCGAGACCGTCGGCTGGACGGCCGGCAGGCTGACCCGGCGAGCCGACCCCGTGGGGGTGGCGACCTCATCGCCGAGCCGGGACTCGGGGATCCGCACGCGCACCCCGTTCAGACGGACCACGTCGGGCGCTCCGGGCTCCACCACGGCCAGGGCGGGGGAGTCGTGGTGCGGGACCATGGCGCGCAGCCGGTGCTCGAAGTCCGGGTCGCGCAGTGACTTGTGCTGCGGTCCTTCCACGGGCTCGCGGCCGGTGTGGAAGGCGTTGTACAGCGCGTCGGCCAGCGCGCTGCGCAGCGCCTTGGGGCCGTCGGCGGTGACCTCGCGGTCGTCGACGGTGGCCGAGTTGAGATCCGCGTCGATGCGTACCCGGTCCAGCGGTTGCCTCATCGTCCCTCTCCCAGGCCCAGCGTGGTGGTGAGCTCGGCAGGGCGGAGCAGGGCGGTGCGGCCGACGCCGGCCACCGCGCGTTCCAGGGCACTCAGCCGGCCGCGCTGGTGGGCCGCGACGATGATCCGGTCGATCAGGTGCCAGCCGGCGAAGGCCGCCGCCCGGGCCGCCAGCTCGTGGTCGTCGCGGGCCGCGGGCCGGGCGTCGAGGTAGCCGATCCAGAACGCCTCGACGTAGGGGCGCAGGGCCTCGAAGCGGCGGGCGCCGTTGGCGATGACCTCGCGTTCGCTCATGCCGTCCTCCGGGCCTGCCATGCCGAGCACGCCGCGGTAGAGCCATTCGCCGGCGAAGGCGCCCACGTCCCGCGCGGCATCGGCGAGCCGGGCCTCTTCCCAGTCGGTCAGGTACAGCGTGCCGTCCTGCTGGAGGAACTGGTCGAGCCGCAGGTCGCCGTGGACCAGGACGTGCGGGCCGCGGCTTTCCCGGTCGCACAGGTCGCTGATCGCCTTGGTGATCACGGGGTCGTTGTGCAGGATCGCCCACACCTCCAGTTCCGCGCCGCTGGCGGCGGTGTAGACCTCCAGCGGCAGGACCGCCAGGCGGTCGCGCGGCGGCAGCGGCGGCTCGGAGGTGTCTGCCGCGATGGGCTGCGGTGCGCGGAGGGTGTGGAGCGTTCCGATCTGGATCCCCGCGGCGTGGGCGAGGTCCCAGGTGAAGGCGTCCTCCCCGGCGAGGTCGGCTCCGCTGTGCGCGTCCTGCAGCAGCGTGAAGGCCAGCAGGCCGGAGGCGTCGTCGCCGCCCAGGAAACGGGGCACGTTGATCACCGGGTGCGCGTCGAGCACCATGCCCATCGCCCTCGTGCGGTTCACCCTCCGGCGGACCTGGTCCGCCTCCCCGAGGGTCCGCTTGACGAAGACGGGGAGGCCTGCGTCGGTCACGCCCGCCCAGGTGTCGTTGCGGCCGAAGAACGCGGAGACCGTGTCCTCCCGCAGCACCCCGAGCTGGAGCGCCGTGAGGAACTCCGCGACCTCGGGGACCTGGTCGAGCGGCACCGGGATTGGTTTCGGCCCCTCACCCACGGCCATCACCGGCCCCGAGGCGGGAAACGCGGCGCGGCCGGGTGCCGGTGACCTCGCCGGTGTACGAGCACCGGCATTCCGTAAGCATGACTGTGTCTCTTTCGACGCCCGATGGATGACGATCGACGGCGGTGCCGCGCGGGGATGACGAAGACGAGCCCGAGGTGGGACCGGCGGCCTCGCCGCGGGCTCGTCGTCGCACGCGTTGCGGTGGCCGCGGCCGTCGGCGGGCCGCCGTCATGAGCGTCCAGCCTGGCCGTTCGGCGTTCGTCAGCGGATGGTCTCGGCGCAGGTGTTGTTCGTCCTGCAGGTGTGGCCGCAGGTGATCTCGCACGCGGCCAGCTGGCTCTCCGTCTGGGCGGGGAGCAGGTCGAGGGCCTTGATGTCGAGTTCCATGGCGTTTCTCCTTTCTTCGGTGGGGGATTTCCGCCTGCGCCGCGGCGGCCTTCGTGGCCGCCCATTGGCCGGCGGAGTTCGCGGAGTCGCACGGGCGTGATGGTCGCCATGCGCGCCCTGCGACGGGGTCAGTTGATGATGGAGCGCGCGGAGGTGACGCCGCTGCAGGTCACCAGGCAGGTGATCTCGCACTTGGCCAGCTGGCTCTCCGTCTGGGCGGGGAGCAGGTCGAGGGCGTTGATGTCGAGTTCCATCAGCTGCCCCGTCACTACTGGCTCGTGACTGTGCAGGTGATGGCGCAGGTGCCTTTTGGCGGACAGGTGATCTCGCACTTGGCCAGCTGGCTCTCCGTCTGGGCGGGGAGCAGGTCGAGGGCGTTGATGTCGAGTTCCATGGGGTCGTCCTTTCGTGGGAAGAGATCTCCGCTGATGCCGCAGTGATCACTAGGAGAGCTGGGTGACCCCGCAGGTGAACTGCTCGCAGGTCACGTCGCAGGTGATGGTGCAGGCCCGCAGGTGCTGCTCGGTCCGGCCGGGGAGCAGGTCCAGGGCGTTGATGTCGAGTTCCATTTCGTTCTCCTTCCATGCGCGATCGTTCCGCCGGCACGACGGCCGACACGGCGATTTCGTCGTGCGAGAGAAGCATGGTGACGGGTGCTTAGGAATCGCTTTCGGCTGGAATGACGCTGTGCTCCGGACTCTTGTCTCCGGATCTTGTCAAGGGCGGAGACGAGCCTCATGGGAAGCCCTCCGGCTTGCCTTTTTCCTGGTCACGGCGGTGTCCGGGATGCTTGCGAAAGCTAAAGAGCGTCTCGCATCGTGAGACGAGGGGCGATCGACGGACCGCCCGTCACCGCCGCCCGGTCCACACCGGGCCGCGGTCTGGCCGCCACCTGCCGTCGTGTGGCGCTCGCGGCCGTTCTCGGTGATGCCGGCGAAGGTGTCGCACCGCTCGCCCTGCCCTCGTGGCCGACCGTCGTGAATCGCCGCCGTTCCGGCCATGATCCGGATGCTTGACTCATACTTCGACAAGCTGTCAGGATCTTGTCAGGGCGCAGCCGGACGGCAGAGGGTGAACCTCTCCGGAGACCTGGGCATCTAACGGGGCAGGAGGCTCATCATGAACCGCACCCTCGTTCCCCTCGTGCTCGTCCCCCTCTTCCTGCTGGCCGGTTGCGGCTCGGACACGCAGACCGCGCCCCCGTCCTCGGGGGCCCCGGCGACCACGACCGCGGATCCCGCCGTCACTCCGACCTCCACGCCGGCCGGGCCACGTCCCCCGACGAGTACCAAGGAGATCGAGGTCGAGCGCACCACCGTTGCCTCGCCGGCCGTCACCGGGGCCAGGTTCGGCCGGCACCAGGGGTTCGACCGGGTGGTGATCGACCTGAACGGAGAGGTGCCCGGCTACACGGTGCGATGGGTGCCCGAGCTCGTCCAGGACGGCTCGGGCGATCGGATCGACGTCAAGGGCGGGGCCTACCTCCAGCTGACGATGAGCCCCGCCATCGCGCACACCGAGGCGGGCAAGCCGACCTGGACGGGCGGGCCGATCTTCCAGGCACAGCTCGGCAACGTGCAGAGCGTGGTCAAGACGGGTGACTTCGAGGGAGTGGTGAGCGTCGGCATCGTCCTCGACCGCAGGGCACCGTTCCGGGTGCTGGAGCAGAAGAACCCGAACCGGCTGGTCATCGACGTCGCGCACTGAGCGGCGCACCCCGTGACCAGTGACAGACTGGTCTGATGGTACGCAAAATCGACAACGCGACGCGGATTCCCGTTCCGGGCGGCAAGACGATCGACGAATACGTCGGCCGGGTCAACAGCGGCGACGATCGGATCTCGATCGCGCGGATGGTCGCCCCGGCGGGCTGGGAGGAGCCCGCCCAGACCCCGGAGTTCGCCGAGTACACCCTGGTGCTCAAAGGCACGGTGATCGTGGAGCACGACGGGGGCATCACCGAGGTCGGCGCGGGGGAGGTGTTCACCTGCGAGCCGGGGGAGCGGATCCGCTACCGTTCGGGGCCGGACGGCGCCGAGTACGTCGCCATCTGCCTGCCCGCCTTCTCTCCGGAGACCGCCAACCGCGACGACTAGTCGCCCCGTAGGGCATCGACCAGGCCCGCGGCACCGGGGCGGGCCTGGTCGTGAACACGTCACCCGAAACACGTGGGGCCGTCACGCACTCCGCCCCCGTGACTAAAGTCGAGGTCTCCCCGCTGGAAGAAGGATGTAGATGAGTCAGCCACCCACTTTTGAGCAGATCCGCCTGGCTCCGAAGGTGTTGCTCCACGATCACCTCGACGGGGGGCTCCGGCCGGAGAGCATCATCGAGCTGGCCCGCGAGTCGGGCTACGACAGGTTGCCGGCGACCGACGCCGACAGCCTGCGCGCCTGGTTCAGGGAGGCCTCCGACTCCGGCTCGCTGGTGCGCTACCTGGAGACCTTCGACCACACGGTCGGCGTCATGCAGACGCGCGAGTCGCTGGTCAGGGTCGCCGCCGAGTGTGCCGAGGACCTGGCCGACGACGGCATCGTCTACGCCGAGGTGCGTTACGCGCCCGAGCAGCACACCTCCAGGGGGCTGAGCCTCGAAGAGGTCATCGAGGCGGTCCAGGAGGGCTTCAGGGCCGGTTCCGAGGGGCGGGGCATCCGGGTGGGCACCCTGCTCACCGCCATGCGCCACCAGGCCAGGTCGATGGAGATCGCCGAGCTGGCGGTCCGCTACCGCGACGCCGGGGTGGCCGGGTTCGACATCGCCGGCGCGGAGGCGGGCTACCCTCCCACCCGTCACCTCGACGCCTTCGAATACCTCCAGCGGGAGAACGCCCACTTCACCATCCACGCCGGTGAGGCCTTCGGCCTGCCGTCGATCTGGCAGGCGATCCAGTGGTGCGGCGCGGACCGGCTCGGTCACGGCGTCCGGATCATCGACGACATCTCCGTCTCCGACGACGGGGAGCCCAAGCTGGGCCGCCTGGCGGCCTACGTCCGGGACAAGCGCATTCCGCTGGAGATGTGCCCGACGTCCAACCTGCAGACCGGTGCGGCGACCTCCATCGCCGAGCACCCGATCGGCCTGCTGCGCCGCCTGAACTTCCGGGTGACCGTCAACACCGACAACCGGTTGATGAGCGGTACGAGCCTCTCCGAGGAGTTCGCCAAGCTGTCGGAGGCGTTCGGCTACGACTGGGACGACATGCTGTGGTTCACGGTCAACGCCATGAAGTCCGCGTTCCTGCCGTTCGACGAGCGCCTGGCGCTCATCAACGGCGTCATCAAGCCCGGTTTCGCGCGCCTCAAGTGGCAGGCGTGACCGGGCACGTACGAGTGAAGTGAGCTTTCTCCCATGAAGCAGGTGTTCCGCTCCAACTTCGCGATGATCGTCGGTTGGCTCTGGATGGTGTTCGCCGCGGGCAACGCGGTGGATCTGTTCCTCCGCTACAACGGCCGTCCCTCGATGGTCGCCGCGGCGGTGCTGGGGGTGCTGACCGCGCTGGTCTTCGTCACCTGCCTGCGCCCGATGATCGTCATGTCCGAGGAGGGGGTGCTGGTCCGCAACCCGCTGCGGAACGCCTTCGTGCCCTGGAGCGGAGTGGACGAGGTCAAGGTCTCGCACTCGATCACGATCACCTCCGGCGGCCGGAGGGTCCGCTGCTGGGCGCCGCAGACCTCGGCCCGTGAGCGGGCGGCGGCGGCGCGCAAGGGAAGGCCCGCGCTCGCGCGGGGCCGCTTCAGGACCGAGCCGGTCCGCTCGAAGGCCGAGCAGGCCGCCGCCGAGGCGATGGCGGGCAAGACGCACGCCGACTGGGTGGCCGAGCAGATCACCGAACGTGCCAAGGCTGCCAGGCGGGCGGCCTCGGTCGCCGGGACCCCGGAGAGCGACGCGACCGTGCCCGAGGCGGAGGCCGGGGTCACGAGCGGGACCGGCACCGCCTCCGAAACAGGTGCGCTCAGGATGAACTGGGCACCGAGTGCCCTGGTCGCCGTGGCCGTCGCCGCTCTGCTGGTGGTCGCGGCCTTCCTGGTCTGATCGCCCCGATCGCGGTGGCGCCGGGTTCGGGGAGGTGGTGTGGCCGGGGACGATCACGGGGAAGCATGATCGTCCCCGGCCGTGGAACAGGCGCGGTCAGAGGCCGAGGGCCTTGGTGAGGTCGGCCTTCAGGGCGTCGAGATCCCGTACCGCCCGCCCGCGGGCCTCGGCGACCTCGCCGGTCACCGGGACCACGACCTCCAGGTAGCACTTGAGCTTGGGTTCGGTACCCGAGGGCCGGACGACGACCCGGGCGCCGCCGGACAGGTGGTAGCGGAGGCCGTCGGTGGGCGGGAGCCCGCCCGCGCCCTCGCTGAGGTCCTCGGCGGTCTCCACCTCGCGGCCGCCGAGCCGGGTGGGCGGCGTGGCCCGCAGCCGGGCCATGGCGCCGGTGATCAGCGACAGGTCGGCCACCCGGAACGACAGCTGGGAGGTGGCGTGCAGGCCGTGCCGGCGCGCCAGGTCGTCCAGGAGGTCGAGCAGGCCGCGGCCCTCCAGCTTGGCCCCGGCGGCGATCCCGGCCACGGTCAGCGCCGCACCGATGCCGTCCTTGTCGTGTACGGGCAGCCCGAGGTCGGAGCCGACGCTGTACCCCAGCGCCTCCTCGTACCCGAAGAGCAGGCCCGGACCGGCCTTCATGATCCATTTGAAGCCGGTCAGGGTCTCGGCGTAGCGCACACCGTACCCGGCGGCGATCTTGCCGAGCAGGGACGAGGAGACGATGGTGGTCGCCACCAGGCGGTCCTCGCCGGAGGTCCGCGTGATCACGTGCTCGCCCAGCAGGGCGCCCACCTCGTCGCCGGTCAGCATCCGGTAGCCGCCGCCGGGCAGCGGCACGCCCACCGCGCAGCGGTCCGCGTCGGGGTCGTTGGCCAGCACCAGGTCGGCGCCGACCCGCTCCGCCAGCTCCAGCGCGAGGTCCATCGCGCCGGGCTCCTCCGGGTTGGGGAAGGCGACGGTGGGAAAGTCGGGGTCGGGGGCGGCCTGGGCCTCGACGACGGCCGGCGCGTCGAACCCGGCGGTGGCGAAGGCCCTGGCCAGGGTGTCGCCGCCGACGCCGTGCAGCGGGGTGTACGCCACCCGCAGCTCGCGGGCGGTGCCGATCGGGAGCGCGGTCACCGCCTCCAGGTAGGCGGTCAGCACACCGTCGTCCAGCGTGGTCCACGCGGGATCGTCCGGGGAGCCGAGGGGCAGCTCGGAGACCGGCCCGACCGCGTCGATGGCGGCGGAGATCTCCGCGTCGATCGGCGGCACGATCTGGGAGCCGTCGCCCCAGTAGACCTTGTAACCGTTGTCGCGGGGTGGGTTGTGGCTCGCGGTGACCGTCACGCCCGCGTCGGCGCCGAGGTGGCGGACCGCGAAGGCCAGCACGGGCGTGGGCAGCGGCGCGGGGAGGACCGAGGCGCGCAGCCCGGCCCCGGTGAGCACGGCCGCGGTGTCACGGGCGAAGACGTCGGACTTGTGCCGGGCGTCGTAGCCGATCACGACGTGCCTGCCGGGACCGAGGACGCGGGCCAGACCGGCGGCGGCGCGCATGACCGTCACCCGGTTCATCCGGTTGGGGCCGGCGCCCAGCTCGCCGCGGAGCCCGGCGGTGCCGAACTCCAGCTTCGCGCCGAACCGCTCGCGCAGCGCGTCGCCGTCGCCGCGTTCCAGCAGCTCGGTCAGCTCCGCGCGGGTGCCGGGGTCGGGGTCCTGGGCCAGCCAGGAACGGGCGAGCCCCACGAGATCGCTGCTCATCGTCACCTCTCGGGCCGGGGCCCGTCGCCGGTTGAACCCTTGCAAGCAGGGTGATTCTTGAAAGCCGGGTGTTTCCCCGAAGGGAACCGATCCTCGCGTGTGGCCGGTTCCCGCGGCCGGGGGTGCTCCCGGACCGTGTGGTCTCGGCCGGTGCGGCCCCGGACCGTGCAGTCCCGGTCGTGTGGTCCCGGTCGTGTGGTCCCGGACCGTGCAGTCCCGGTCGTGTGGTCCCGGCCGTGGGGCCTACAGCTTGCCGACGACCCTGGCCAGCAGGCCGCCCATCCGCGTGGCGGTGGCGCGGCCGACCTCCAGCACCTCCTCGTGGTTGAGCGGCTCGCCCACCAGACCGGCGCCCGGGTTCGTGACCAGGGAGATGCCGAGCACCTCGGCGCCGCCCTCGCGGGCCGCGATGGCCTCGAGCACCGTGGACATGCCCACCATGTCACCGCCCAGGATGCGGCACATCCGGACCTCGGCCGGGGTCTCGTACGTCGGGCCGCGGAAGGCCACGTAGACGCCCTCGGCCAGCGAGGGGTCGGCCTCGCGGGCCAGCTCGCGCAGGCGCGGGGTGTAGACGTCGGTGAGGTCGACGAAGGTGGCGCCGCTGATCGGGCTGGCCCCGGTCAGGTTGATGTGGTCACTGATCAGCACCGCCTCACCGACCTCCTGGGTCTCGGGGCGCAGACCCCCGGCGGCGTTGGTCAGCACGACCGTGCCCACCCCGGCCCTGATCGCGGTCCGCACCCCGTGCACGACCGGCTCCACCCCGCGGCCCTCGTAGAGGTGGGTGCGGCCGAGGAAGATCAGCACGTTCTTGCCGGACTCGGTCCGCACGGCGCGGATCCGGCCCGCGTGGCCCGCCACGGCGGGCGGCGCGAAGCCGGGCAGGTCGGTGACCGGGATCTCGGCGACCGTCTCGCCGATCGCGTCGGCGGCCGGGACCCAGCCCGAACCCATCACCAGCGCGACGTCGAAGGAGTCCACGCCGACGGCGCTTCTCAGCGCGTCCGCGGCGTCCGTGGCGAGTGCATAGGGATCGTTGCTCACTCACCGAGCGTACCGGTCAGCGGTGCTGTTCCGTCCGCTCCGTACCGCTTCCTGCATGCCTGTCCATGGCCGTCCGGCGGACGGCCATGGACAGGCATGCTCCGCTCGCGGGCGGACCTTGGGCCACGGGAGCCTCGCAGGGCGTCTCGTTCGTGTCGCACATCGGCGTCTCCGGCGAGCGTCTGCCCCGGACGCCGGGGACGGCTCCGGCCTGGGGCAGGCGCTCGTCCGCTCAGCCGGCCCTGGTGTAGAGCATGAACTGCCGCGCGTACCCCTCGTCGTCTTCCGCGCTGGTGGCGAGCACCCGCTTCACCTGGCCCTTGAAGTCGATCACCAAGGCTTCGTGGCCCGAGCCCTGCTCGCGCCAGGCCACGATGTGCTGGTCGTCGTACCAGCCGATGATCCGGTCGGTCGCGAAAGGGATCCGGACTTTCGGTTTCCCGTCGTCGCCTGCGGTGGACAAGAGGCAGATCTCCTTGCCCGTCGTGCAGAGTGTGATCATCAGCGTGCCGGACGGGTTGGTGTCCTCCCCCTCGACCCAGATCGGGTCGCTCACATCCGGCAGGGTCTGCAGTGCGGTGCCCCGCAGGTCGTAGAAGCGGACGAGATCGGTGTCCCCGGTGATCGCCCAGGTGCCGACCGCCTGGCTGTCGGCCCGCCAGAAGTAGGGCCATCCCCCTACGTCCTTGTCTTTCACCCGGACGACCGATGCCTTCTTCGTGGCGATGTCGATGATCGTGTAACCGCGGACGCGTATCTCGGCGTCGCCCTTGACCGTCTCGTACAGGGTGACCAGGCCCTTGGTGCCGTCCGGCGACCACCGCGGGTAGTACCCGAAGAGCGGCGCCTTGGCGGTCTTCACGTCGCCCGCCTCCCCGGTCCTGTGGTCGACGATCGAGACGATCTCGTGGTTGTCCGCGCTGTAGGTGCGAGCTATGGCGAGAGCGTGTGTACCCGAGGAGTTCAATGTGTAATGGACGTACTCGTCGTTCTCGACGAACTCGTGGGTACCGGCCCCGCGGGTGTGGAGGCGGTACTCGTCTCCCGTTCCCAGGGTGTAGGAGGTCAGCCTGATCGGGTCCTTGTCACTCTCGTGGATCGTGATGGAGCCGCCTGGGAGCTTGATCTGCCGACCCTCGGCGGTGGCCGTCTGCGGGCCGTTGCCCAGTCCGGGGATGGCTCCGCCGAGGGCCGCCAGTGTGATCGCCACCGTGACAAGCGTGAGCACGAGTCCGGCACCGACCGCGGCCCAGACACGGCGCACGCGCCTTCTCCCGCCGGGGTACGGCTTCGCCCCCTGACTCGTGGCCCCGTACAACGGCGGGTACTCGCCCTGGTCGTTTCGGGGCGGGAGGAGAAAGCCGTTGGAGTCCAGGGCGACGCCACCTGTCTCCTCAGAGATCAGCAGGGCCGCCAGCTCACCTGTCGCGAGGATGTCCGGTGTGAGCGCGGCCGGATCCTCGACCTCTATCGAGTACTCGATGTTGCCGCGATACCGGATGAAAAGCACCTTGATCGGGCTCGTCTCGCTTCTGAACGAGATGGTCTCATCGTCGATCCAGTCGTGGAACCGCAGGCCCGGAAGCACCTCTGCCAGGAGTTCCACCAGCCGTTCGACGGGTATCTCGAGGCACTCGATCACCTCGGCGAGAGTGTCACGGGGCTCGGGCGCCGGATGCGCGCGTCCGTTGAGTCGCCGGGCCAGCCCCTCGACCACGTTCCACTGGAAGCAGTACCGCCCGCCGATGTCACGCCAGGTGTCCTCCAGCACGTAGGCCGTCCGCCACCCCGTCGGCAGGCCCGCCCGCGCGGCGAGGGACGGCGTGAGGTCGATCGGGCCGCGCAACCGCATCTTTCGCGTCACCCGGATCCCCTTGCGGTCCTGGTACGCGATCGGGCTGCACAACCGCACGGTCTCCAGCAACAGCGCCGGATCGGGCTGATAGCCGAGCAGCAGTGCCCGCCCGGCGCGTAGCCGCCTGGCCCGCAAGGAATCGGCAACACCCACGTGGAAGACCTCCGGTGACCTCGGTACTGGTCGTCATGGTCGGGCATCCGGCTTGTCTCCCACTTGGAGTCGGATGGTGTCCTGGGGCGAACGGGGTGTGCCGGCCCTCCACCGGAAGGCCGGCCGGGTGTACTCGGCGCTGCGGCGGGGCCTCTTGCCGGACTTGAACATCGGATACCCCGCCCGCGGGTGACCAGTGCCTGCTGGAGCGGCACCGACGACACCTCGTCCAAACTCAGGCCCAGGGGGCGACGACGGTGAGAGGGAGGCGGTGGTAGTGGATTAGGGTCAAATGGTGGCTGAATCGATCATCGTGGTCCGTGACGTGCGCGTGGAGTTGAGCGGTAATCCGGTCCTGCGGGGTGTCGACCTCACGGTCGCCCGAGGTGACATCGTCGCCGTGGTCGGGGTGAACGGCGTGGGCAAGTCGACGTTGCTGCGCTGCCTGGCGGGTCTCCAGCCGTCGAGGTCCGGCGAGGTCAGCGTCCTTGATCGGCCGCCGGCGGATGATCCGGACTTCTGGCGCGATGTCATCCTTGTCGGCGACGAACCGGCGTGGTACCCGGGGCTGACCGTGCGGGAACATCTGGAACTGATGCACGCCGTACACCGCTCGTCCCGTCTGGAGGTCGAGACGGTCCTGGAGGTGTTCGGCCTGGCGGGGCGAGGGGACATGGCGCCGCTGACGCTCTCCACCGGCCAGCGACAGCGGCTGTCGCTGGCGATGGCCCTGCTCCGGCCGAGCCGGCTGCTCCTGCTGGACGAGCCGGAGCGCGGACTCGACGCGACGTTCAGGAAGCGGCTGGCGACCATGCTGACCGAATACGCGGCGGCCGGTGGCGCCGTGGTGATGGCGACCCACGACCTCGACTTCGCCCACGTCACCCGCGCACGCCAGATCACGCTGGAGGCCGCCGCGTGAACGAGGTCCAGGCCGTGCGGGCGCTCATCCGGCCGGGTGGCCGGGCACCGATGAGCTGGTCGGACCGGTACGTCGCCCTGTTCGGGCTCGCGATGGCGGTGGCGATGCTGGCCCAGCCCGTCACCTCCGCAGTCGCGACCATGGCCGGGCAGGCGGATCCGTCGAGGCTCGGGGCCGGGGTGGCGTTGATCACCCTGGCCTACGCGGGCCTCCTCGCGCTCGCCCGCACGCTCGGCCCCGTCGCGCTGCCGGCCGCCGACGCCGCCTGGCTGCTGCTCTCCCCGCTCCCGCGCCGCGCCGTGCTGGGACGGAGCGCGGCGATCCTGCTGGCGATCTCCTTGCTGGCCGGCGCGGGACTGGGCCTGGCCCTGCTCGCCGTACTCGGTGCGCCGGATCAGTTGACGCCGCGGCTGGTCACCGCGGTGCTACTGGGAGTCTCGGCGGCGGCCGGCGGGATGGCGGCGGCCGTGCTGGCGCAGGCGTCCCCGCAGTGGGACTCATGGCTGCAGGGGGCGCTCGTCGTCCTCGTGATCGTGGCCGCGCTCGCGGCGGTGCTGGGCAGCGGTCCGGGGCGGCACCTGCTGGTCGCCGTCGCCGGCGCGCCGGTCTCGCTGGGCGCGGCCTCGGCGGCGCTCTGCGGCACCGTGACCGCCCTTCTGGTACGGCGGGCGTGGGTGGCACTCGGGCGTGTCCACGCGCGTACCGTCCTGGCCGCGTCCACCCGCGCCGGCGGGGTGGCCGCCGCGACGGTGGCCCTGGAACTCGGAGCCCTGACCTGGATCGCCGAGGACGGTCACTGGCGCGGGCGCACCCTGCGTTCCAGCCCGTGGCCGGCGCCGCTGTCGGGGGCCCTGTCGTGGCCGATGCCCCGGCTCCTGCGGCCCCTGTCCGCCCCGCCGGCCCTGGCCTGGCAGGACTGGCGCAGGCTGGGGCGCCGCCCAGGCCGGCTGGCCGCCCTGCTCGCGGCGGCCGCGCTGCCCGCGCTGGCCGCCCAGGCCGCAGGCGGTCTCTCCCCGGTCGCGATGATCCTGGTGGCCGGCGGAGCGCTGACCGCCGCGGCGGCATGCACCACGGGTGCGCGCCGCGACAGGGAGGACCCGAGTCTGGCGCGGCTCTTCGGCGTGGGCGCCCGTGCGGCGCTCACCGCACGGGCACTGCTGCCGATGCTGCTGAGCGCCGTCTGGCTCACCCTCGCCCTGGCCGGACTGACCGCGATGGGTGCCCTGCCCGCCGGTCCGTGGTGGCTGTTCGGCCCGCTGTCCGCGCCCGCCCTGGCCGCCGGAGCCCTGCGGATGGCCCGGCGGGGTTTCGTCGATCACTCGATGCCGGTCATCGACACTCCGATGGGCTCCGTACCCATGGGGCCGCTCGTCTGGGCGATGACCGGCGTGGACATCGCCGTGCTCGGCTGCGCCCCCGCGCTACTGGCCCTGATCACCGGGCCGTCCGCCCTCGGTGCCCTGGTGGTCGCGCAGGCGCTGTCCGGGGCGGCCGTGCTGACCGCGCTCCTGCTTCGCGCGAGGAGAGCCGTCGCCGGCACGACCCGCCTCGGGTGAGACAGCGGAGGCGTCGCGGACAGCCGTCCTGCGACGCCTCCGGGCATGCGACATCGTCACAGGCCCGATGCCGGGCGGAAACGCCAGGCCTAGCCTCCCAGGGAGGTGCAGGGGCGGCCGCGCATCTCCTTGACGTAGTCGTCGGGGGCGCCGGCGCGCTCGGCCGCCTCGGCCAGGATGCCGAGGTAGCGGGCCGAGGGCAGCCCGCCCTCGTATCCGTCGAGCACGTAGAACCAGGCCAGGACCTCGCCCTCCATGGTCTGCACCCGGAGTTTGACCTTGTGATAGAGGCCGCGCGCCGCGCCCTCCCACTGGTCGAGGGAGCTCTCGTCCCACTCGGGCACGTCATAGAGGACCACGAAGACCTGATCGGCGGAGTCCTCGACGATGGAGGCGAGGGCGCCCTCCCAGCCGAGATCGTTCCCGCCGAAGGTCAGACGCCAGCCCTGGAGCCAGCCCGTCCCCCTGATCGGGGAGTGCGGGGCCCGCTGGGCCATCTGCTTCGGGTCCATGTTGCTGCCGTAGGCGGCGTAGACAGGCACGTTGGCCAACACTAATCGAAGATCCGCGAGACGCTCACCCAGCCTCGAAGCCACGCCGATGTCTCGTGGAATTACGACGGTTTTGGGGGACTTTCGTGCTTTGAGAGGGATGCCGAGCGATGGCCGGTCGCGCGATGCGGGAGAATGGGGTACGTGACGAGGATAGTGATCATTGGTGGCGGACCCGGTGGATACGAGGCCGCGCTGGTCGCCGCCCAGTTAGGGGCCCAGGTCACCGTCGTCGAACAGGACGGCCCCGGCGGAGCCTGCGTGCTCACCGACTGCGTGCCCTCCAAGACGCTGATCGCCACCTCCGTACGCAAGCAGGCGCTTCTCGACGCCAGCATGCTCGGCGTGCACTTCACCGGCGGCCCCGACGGCGACGTCGGCGGCGTCATCGCCGACATGCCGCTGGTCAACAGGCGCGTCAAGGAGCTCGCCAAGGCGCAGTCCGCCGACATCGCCGCGCGACTGGCCGCCGAGGGCGTCGAGGTGATCAAGGCGCCGGGACGGCTGGTCGACCCGCAGGTGGTCAGGGCCGGAGACCGGACGATCCGCGCCGACGTCGTCATCGTGGCGACCGGCGCCACCCCGCGCATCCTGACCGGCGCCGAGCCCGACGGCGAGCGCATCCTCACCTGGCGGCAGCTGTACGACCTGGGGGAGCTGCCCGAGCACCTCATCGTGGTCGGCTCCGGCGTCACCGGCGCCGAGTTCGCGGGCGCCTACCGCTCGCTGGGCTCGGAGGTCACGCTCGTCTCCTCCCGCGACCGGATGATGCCCAACGAGGACGCCGACGCCGCCGAGGTCCTCGAAGAGGTCTACCGCCGCCGCGGCATGAACGTCATGGGCCGCTCCCGCGCGGAGTCCGTCAAGCGCACCGCGGACGGCGTGGTCGTCACGCTGGAGGACGGCAGGACCGCCGAGGGCAGCCACTGCCTCATGACCGTCGGCATGGTCCCCAACACCGCCGGGATCGGTCTTGAGGAGGCCGGGGTGACCCTCGACCGGGGCGGTTTCATCCAGGTCGACAAGGTCTCCCGCACCTCCGCCCCCGGCGTCTACGCGGCCGGAGACTGCACCGGGGTCCTGATGCTCGCCTCGGTCGCCGCCATGCAGGGCCGGATCGCCGTCTGGCACGCCCTCGGCGAGGCCGTGCAGCCGCTTCGCCTGGCCACCGTGGCCTCCGCCATCTTCACCGACCCCGAGATCGCCGCGGTGGGCGTCGCCGAGCGGGCGGTCGAGGCCGGCGAGATCGAGGCCAACATCGTCAAGCTGCCGCTGGCCACCAACGCCCGCGCCAAGATGCAGGGTTTCAACGACGGCTTCGTGAAGCTGTTCTGCCGCCCGCACACCGGCATCGTCCTCGGCGGCGTGGTGGTCGCCCCCCGCGCTTCGGAGCTGATCCTGGCGGTCTCGGTGGCCGTGCAGCAGCGCCTGACCGTCGACCAGGTCGCCCACACCTTCGCGGTCTACCCCTCCCTGTCCGGCTCCGTCACCGAGGCCGCCCGCCGCCTCATGCAGCCCATGACCCCCAGCGGCATCTGACCGGCCGCCACCCGGCTCATCTGGCCTCATCCGTCCCCGGAGCCGGCCGTCACGGGCGGGACGGCGTACGGGTACCCCCGATCTCATGCCGTGACCGGAAACCCCTGCCGGGATCATGGGCCGTGTCATGGTCGGCGATTCCCACCTGGGAGGCGCGGATGGCATGCTGGGAAACCTGCGATCACGAGGAGATCAGCGATGACCCACCCTCTCGGCACGTCGCCCGCGCCTCTGCGCACCCCGCTCAGCGCGGAGGAGAGGGCCCGGAGCGAGGCGAACTTCGCCCCCCTCGTCGCCCAGCAGCTCGTCGTCAACGGACGGTTCAGGGTGAGCGCCGACACGCCGGAGATGGTGGAGCTGTTCCAGGCGGTCGCCCGCCGGGTGGGCGAGATGCTCGGGCGGCCTGTGGTCAGCTACGCCAACGGCAGGTACATGGTGATCACCTTCGGCCAGGAGGAGGCCCTGACCTCACCGGTCGAGGCGCCCGCTCAGCACAGGGGTGACCGCCAGGTGTCGTCCATCTGGTGACTCCCGAGCCGGTGCTCGGCTCCGGCCGCGTTCCCCGACGCCCCCGGCCACCCCTCGTTCGAGGCGGAGGGGCCTCACCTCGCGGACGAGGGGAGAGGCCACCTGTCGCCTCTGCGTGCCGGGCCGACAGCGGATCCACGCGCCTTGAGCCGCCGCCGTCCTTCCGGTGATCACCACCTCGTCACGTTCGGCGGCCCGATGCACGCTCATCTGCGGCGACCAGCCCATCCGGTGCGGCGGCAACGAGACTCCGCGCAGGCCGTAGCGGATACGAAACAGCCGGGCGATCAGCTCGGTGACCCGCGCCGGTGTCCGGCGCTGATCTTCGATCCGGCCGTGCGCGACCGGTTCGGCATCGCGGCGATGTCGCTCCACCGGCACGTTCCCAGCCGCGATGCCGCGCCGGCTGAGTTCAGAGCCGGGCGAACCAGTCGAGCGGGAACGGCGGCCGGGCCAGGGGCGCCACCGCGATCCGCATGAGGGCGAGCGGGTTGTCGTCACCCGCGATGCGGTTGGTGTCGAGTGCTCCGCAGCCCGTGCAGTGGTGGACGAGGGCCCACTCGCCGTGGTGGCGGACGTGGACGGCTATCGGGGCCATCGACGACCCGCAGTCCGCCGCCCTGTCGCCTGGAGTGTTGTCCAGGTGCCTGCTCCACAAGCAGGTCGGGCAGTGGTTGCGGTGCGCCGTGCCAGGTGCGTCGGCGGGGACGTCGAGGCCGCAGTGGACGCAGCGGAAGGAACGGATGCGAGCGCGGTCGCGGGATGGGTTGCGGGACAAGGGGACTTCCTCAGGGATGATGATGGGCACAGGTCACCGGTGCCTTCGTCACGCCATGTCGTGGGCGTGCGACGGCGGCTTCGGTGCCCGCAGGCATCAAAATCCCCCCTTTCGAAAACTCGTCGCGACGATGCGAGTGAAGCGGAGGACGGGAGAGATATCAACAGGTTTTCCTCTTACTGCGAATCGCCCCGAAGCCGCGTTCTGCCCCGAAGCCGCGTTCGCCGGGAGTGACTCCGCGCCCGAGGTGACCGCCACGCGCACGAGGCGATGATCTGCTGCCCGAACCCGCACGCTCCCGGTTGTCGCCGTCCTGCCGGACGGCGTCAGCGGACGCGGGAGCGGAGGCGGTTCAGGGCCGCTCTGCCGTCCTGGACGGCGCGGGCCACGAAGTGCAGTTCCTCCTCGCGGCGGGCGATCGACAGGGCCTGCTTGGCGGCCTCGTAGGCGTCGAGGGCGTGCCGCCAGTCGTGGTCGGCGGTCATGCCGCCACGCCCGCTGATCTGGAACTCGTAGTCGAGCTGGTCGATCTCCTCGCCCAGCCGGGTGATGTCGTCCTCGGCGCCGCGCCGCACCACGGCGAACCGCGCGGCGCGCCGGGTCCGTTGCTGGGCGCTGACGCCCCAGGCCACCACGGTCAGCGCCAGGCCCACCGCGCTGAGCACGACCATGACGAGCCCCACGGACGGACCGGCGCTTTGCGCGGGCTCCGCCTGCGGAGTGTCCGCCTTCTCCGCGTCCTCGGTCTGGGAGGTGGGCAGCGAGGTCGGCAGCGGGATGGTCAGGCCCGTGGGGGTGCCCTTGGCGCCGGCGAGGTCGACGTCGTCGGCCTGGATGAAGGACGCCCCCTGGACCAGCGCGCCGGTGAAGTCGGCGCCCTTGAGCTCGGCCTGGGTGAACTCGGCCTCGCTCACGTCGGCGTACTTGAACGTCGCGTTGCGCAGGTTCGACTGGCTCAGCTTGGCCTCGCGGAGCTTGGCCCTGGTGAAGTCGGCCTTGCGGGCCTTGAGCTGGCCGGGGGTGCTCTCGTCGAGGTCGGCGTCGATCAGCTTGGCGCTGGTGAAGTTGACCTGGGTCAGCTCGGCCCTGGTCAGCTTCGCCCCGGTCAGGTTCGCGTGCGGGAATTCCGCCTGCCCGGCCTCGGCGTCGACCAGGATCGCCTTGCGCAGGTCGGCGTAGTCGGCGTGCATCTGACCCAGGTCGGCCTCGGTGAGGTTGGCGCCCCGCAGGTCGGCGTACTTCAGCGTGGCCTGGGTGAGGTTGGCCTGCCTGAGCGAGGCGCCGCGCAGGATCGCTCCGGTGAGGTCCTTCTGGATGAGCTCCACGTTGTTCAGCTTGGCCCCGGTCAGGTCGGCGCAGCGCAGGTCGGCGGGGAGCCGGGCGCCCCTGGTGAAGTCCCTGCCACGCAGGTTGGCGCCTTGGCCGGGCTTGCACGGCCCGGCCGCGGCCTGGGCGGGGGAGACGATCGTCCCCGACAGCGCGAAGATCGCGACAACGAGAGCCAGGGGGATGGAACGACGCACGGGGGAGCCTCCTTCAAAGCGGCCCCGATCGTGTCAGCAGATCATTGCATCACGCTAAACGACCACTTGCACCTTTTATTACCAGGTGCTCACGGGCAGTCCCTCCACCGGGATCCTCTTTCGCCGCGTGACGGCCGGTGTCCGCGTTCAGGCCGGGCCGAGCAGGTCCCATCGGTTGCCGGCGATGTCCAGGAAGACGGCGATCCGCCCGTAGGGCTCGGTGCGCGGTACGGTCACGAACTCGACGCCGGCCGCCGTCATCCGCGCGTGGGCGGCGTCGAAGTCGTCCACCCGCAGGAAGAACCCCACCCGCCCGGCGAACTGCTCCCCGACGGCGGCGGCCTGGCGCTCGCCGTCCGCACGGGCGAGCAGGATGCCGGTCTCACCGCCCGGCGGCCGGACCACGACCCACCGCTTCGGGCGGCCGTCGTTGGTCAACGACGGTGAGTCCTCGACCAGCTCGAAGCCCAGGGCGTTGACGAAGAATTCGATGGCCCGGTCGTAGTTCTCCACGACGATCGCCACCAGATCGATCCGCATCTTCATGATCGTAAATTTTACGGTCCTCCCACGGTTGCCGATCTCCAGGACGGAGCCACCGTGCCAAGAGCCGATGTGGACGTGGCGGATCGCGGCCGACACCCTGGCACCACTTCGAATGTTGTGACCATTTGGATTTTGTGAGTATCCTAATTTGGATTGTCCAGGGAAGGGGCAGTGATGGTTCGGCTGACTTGGGGTGCGGTGTGCTCGAACTTTCCGAGCAAGCCTGCGCCGGGTGGCGGGGACGAGCGTTGGCTCCTGCCATGCGCTATGGATCTGAGGCCCGGGATCTGACAATGGCGACTCGGCACCTGTACGTGATGCGGCACGGCGCGGCGGACCCGTTCGGCGAGTTGACCGATGTCGGGCAGCGGCAGTCGGAACTGGTCGGGGAGCGCCTGGCGGGCCTGCCGGTCGATGCCGTGTGGCATTCGCCCCTTCCCCGGGCAGTGCGCTCCGCCCAGATCGTAGGGAAGTACCTGCCGGGCGTTGCCGTGCGGGAAGCGGCCGAGCTGATTGACCACGTGCCGCACGTGCCGGACGAGATGCCCCCCGCGTGGGCGGGGTTCTTCGATGGTTACGACGCCGCGGAAGCCGCCGCGGGCGCAGGCCTCGCGGATGCACTGATCGACAGGTTCGCGCGCCCCGCCGAAACCGAGACCCATGAGGTCCTGGTCACCCACGCCTATCCGGTGGCCTGGCTGGTGCGGCACGCCCTCGACGCGCCGCCGGCGCGGTGGCTGGGGCTGAACTGCGGAAACACGGCGCTGACGGCGATCGAGTATCGCGACGGTGTGGCGCCGACGGTGCTGTTGTACAACGACATGGGTCACCTCCCGCCTGATCTGCGTTGGACGGGGTTCGGGCCCGGCGCGCGGCCATGAGCGGTGGTGTGGCAGAAAGCCGCACGATCAACCAGGACCGTCCCCCGTCCGGCGACGAGTGATCCTGTGGCGCTGCCGAGCGCTCAGACGAAGACGACGTGGACTACTTCACCAAGCGGCAGACCCCACCCAACTCGGTGATCGAACAGCCCCCGGGCAACTAATTCCCGCTTCTTTCGTTCGAGCATCCGAACGCGCCGGCCCGTCGTCCATGACCCGCGACCTCTAGCTCCGGCCGCGGATATCGATCCTTACCGACGGTACCGGTGGCGGGCGCCCCCTCGGCGCGCAGGCCACTGTTCTTCCCGTGCAGTGCCGCCTGCGGCTGGGTGACGCGCTGTTCGGCACGGCGGTGGGTGGCTTGGGCGTCCTGGCGGCGAGGACCGTCTTGGCACGTCCTGCCGGCGAGGCCGCCCGTTGAGACCGGCCTCGCCCTACACCTGGTGATGCGCGGATACGGCCGCGGTCAGCGGATGAGTCCCGGCACCACGAACGGGCCATCGTCACGCAGCGCGAACAGCTCCCTGCTCTCGCCCGTCCGCACGTCCACCGCGTACACCACCGACGCCGGCCCGTTCGGCTCCTGAGGTACGGCGAGCACGGTCAGTTCCGTGTCGTTCAGCCAGCTCCCGAGCCCTGAAGGAGCGAGCCCTTCCGGAAGACCGGATATCGGAATACGGGTCTCCCTGCCGCCACGAATCGCGTCGAAGATGACGATTGAGCCGTCCTGCCGCACCATCGGCTTTCGATTCCGATCGACGGTCTGCCCCAGCCGGACGAGCGTCCGCCCGTCGGGTGCGAGGGCGCTGTAGTAGTACGTGAAGTCCTGGATGGTGATCGGATCGTGGCCGAGCACCCACACCCGGCTGGTCATGTCATGCGGCTTGGCCAGCACGACGGGTCCGGACCCGTCCGACACGCTCACCGGCCACCACCCCCGGGCGAGGGTGGTCACGGTCTTGCGCTCCACGTCCACCAGCTTGTTCGGCTCTCGACGCCCGCCCCACCCCGACACGACAAACCGTAGCCCGCTGGGCGACAGCCGCAGCGTGTACTCGACCGCAAAGTCCTCCTCGGGCTGTTTCAGCGGTGCCTTCCACATCCTGCCGCTCGCCAGGTCGCGTACCACGATCCCGCGCTGCTTCGAGCTGTAGTACACGATCCTGCGGCCGTCCGCCGTGACTGCCAGCGGCCCCGTCGCCGCCTCGGCCAGCTCGTAGGTGTCGCCTTCACGCGTCACGATCCGCCAGGCGCCCTCGGTGCACGGCCCGCCGTTGCTTCGGCACCTGGGCCGGTACGCCTGCTCGGCCGGTCCGATTCCCTTCCCTGGCAGTGGGAGCACTGTGGTCTCCGGAGGTGTGAGCAGGACTTGGGGTGCGGGGGATACCTGCTGGAGCAGCGCGACGCCGCCACCGGAGATCACGCACAGCACGGCGGCCGTGGCCACGACCAGGCGGTTCACTCGCCTTCTGCGGGCGCCCTGAACCGCCCGAGCCGCCAGATCGACGGTGGGCGCCTGCTCGGCCAGCGTCCGCAGATCCTCACGCAGCGTTTTCATCGATACACCTCCTGAGGGGCGAGCGCGCGCAGTTTCGACAGCGCGTAGTTGGTCTGGCTCTTGACGGTGCCGATTGAGACGCCCATGAGCTGCGCGGTCTCGTGCTCGGTGCGATCCTCGTAGAAGCGCAGCACAATCACGGCCCGCTGCTTCGGCGTGAGCTGGGCCAGCGCGTGGTGCAGGGCGATGCGGCGCACGGTCGCCTCGTCATGCAGCTGCCCGGACTCGGCCCGCTCGGGCAGTTCGGCTCCGGGCAGCTCGACCTGCTTGCGTCGGCGCCACGAGATGGTCTGGTTCACCAGGGCTTTGCGGGCGTACGCCTCGGGGTTACCGCCATCGGCGAGCTTGGTCCAGTGCGCGGCGACACGGATAAGGACCGTCTGCAGCAGATCCTCGGCGAGATGGGCGTTCCCGGTGAGCAGGTACGCCGTCCGCATCAGCGATTGCTGACGAGCGCGTACGAACTCATGGAACCCCTCGTAACGGTCCATGTATCAGAACAACTCTGCCGAAGGGGGCCAGGTTGGAACGTCAGCGTATCGGTCGGGTAACGCGGCGGCGGGACCAGACATCGGTCAGGAGCTTGTACAGGCGTAAAAGAGCGCCACCCGGCTCGCCGAACTCTTCTGTCGTGACGCTCGACACCACGCGCCGCTACATACCGCCCACAGAAGCAACAGGGCAGCCGCACTGGACTCTTGTCACCGATCACCAGCAGAGCGAAGAAGTCAGGGCACGGTTCGACCGGGTGAACCTGCGGTGTGGGACACGTCACGAACTCGCTCTCACAGCGGAGTTCGCTCTCTGCTGTGCCAGCTGCCCGCCACGCCCTGGAGCACGCCCTGGAGCACGCCCGGGTGGCCGACGAGCTGGCAGCGCGCCGGGCCGACGAAAGCGAGCCTCCTGCGGCGCCGTCGCCGAGGCCGGACCGCTGACCTACGGCCCGGCAGCGAGATAGGTAATCAAGGGCCCTGATCGCGGTCCGGTCCCTCCGGGGCGCTGCGCTGAGCCGGCGAGCAGACCAGTTTCTGGACCTTCCGGACCCCCTACGCGCGGGCGCGCGAGGTCTATTCACAGAAGTCTGGTTCTGTGATCCCCTCCGGCGGATCAGCTGGTTCCCAACCGGCCTCCGGGGAGGATCGGACCGGATTTTGGTGGTAGGGCTGAAGCGGTGATGATCTACTGGGTCAGCGGGTCGGCCACAACCGCACCGTATTGTCGTAGCTGCCGCTGGCGAGGGTTTCGCCGTCCGGGCTGAAGGTCACCGAGGGGACCCAGGTGGTGTGGCCGGTGAGGGTGGCGACGGTTTCGCGGTCGGTCACGTCCCACAACCGCACCGTGCTGTCGTAGCCGCTGGTGGCGAGGGTTTTGCCGTCCGGGCTGAAGGTCACCGAGGTGACAAAGCCGGTGTGGCCGGTGAGGGTGGCGACGGTTTTGCGACCGGCCACATTCCACAACCGCACCCTGTTGTCGCTGCTGCCGCTGGCGAGGGTTTCGCCGTCCGGGCTGAAGGCCACCGAGGAGACCTCGTTGGTGTGGCCGGTGAGGGTGGCGACGGTTTTGTGGCTGGCCACGTCCCACAACCGCACCGTGTAGTCGCTGGCGCCGGTGGCGAGGGTTTCGCCGTCCGGGCTGAAGGCCACCGAGTAGATAGCGGCGTTGTGGTCGGTGAGGGTGGCGACGGTTTTGCGGTCGGCCACGTCCCACAACCGCACCGTGCCGTCGTTGCTGCCGGTGGCGAGGGTTTCGCCGTCCGGGCTGAAGGTCACCGAGGAGACCATGCTGGTGTGGCCGGTGAGGGTGGCGACGGTTTCGCGGTCGGCCACATTCCACAACCGCACCCTGTTGTCGCTGCCGCCGGTGGCGAGGAGTTTGCCGTCCGGGCTGAAGGCCACCGAGGAGACCACGCCGGTGTGGCCGGTGAGGGTGGCGACGGTTTTGTGGCCGGCCACGTCCCACAACCGCACCGTGCCGTCGAAGCTGCCGGTGGCGAGGGTTTTGCCGTCCGGGCTGAAGGCCACCGAGGTGACCCAGTTGGTGTGGCCGGTGAGGGTGGCGCTCGGTGCGAGGTTAGTGGCGCTCGGTGTGGGGTCGGAGGTGCTCGGTGTGGGGTCGGGGGTGATCGGTATCGGTATGACGGTGGTGCAGGCGGCCGTGGTCGGTACGCCGATGGCCAGGGCGAGCCCGCCCAGGAGCAGGGTGCGGCGAGATAGTGATCGGCGCTGCTGCGAAGGGGTCGTATTCACCCCCATAGGGGTAGAAGATCACGCTTGAGATTGACTTGTATACCTCTGCAGCACCTTCTGCCCGCCCGGGCCGAGCGGCTCGCCGGCGGCGAACGGCCTCGGAGCGCGGCCGCGCCCGGTATCACTACCGGGACCTCGATGCGCGCCCCGGAAAACCCGGTCCTACTGATTAGTAACTTGCGGGAAGTCCCGGTCGCAGGCCCCGTTGATGTGACAGGGAATCGGCTGCTCCCTGTCGCATCACGACCCCGGTGGCACCACATCCGAAAGACTCCCTGACCTGCCCGGACACGGCCCGCGTGTACCGATTTGCGCACTGCGTTCGGGGGCGTGACGCGGTATGGCAGCCTCGTCCAGGGGAACGGTGAGCCGGCTCGGGTTCGTGCCGGGTTTCAAGGCAGTGCCCGGCAGGCGGTCACCTCGATCTCAATCATGAGTTCGGGAAGAAGTAGCTGGTTCACCTGGACTGTCGTGGAGGTTGGGAATGGCCCGTTAGCGTAGATGCTCTTGCGGTACGGCAAGGCGTTGATCAAGGCAGGTATATCGGTTACGTACATGTTCTCGCGCACGACATTGCGAAAATCGAGGGCGTATTTGGCCAGGCTCTCCTTGATACGCTGGTAGATGAATTGCATTTGAGCAGCCAGGTCGCCGGGGGATACCGGGTTGAAGTCCGTGTCGAGGGCCGCCGTACCCGATAGCCACAGAGTGTTGTCCACCTGGACGCCCTGGGAGTAGCCGAGGGAAAGTTGCTGGGACTTCCAGTAGTAGAAGAGATCGGTGCGTTTGGAGGCCGTCGCCGGGGCTGCCGACGCGTCGGGGGTGGCGAGTTGACCGGCGATAGCGGCTACTCCCGCAGCGCCGACGCCGGTCAGGAGGCGGCGGCGGACTGCTCCGCTGTTGTGTAAGGCGTCGTTTGAGTCCGGCTCGCTCTGAGCGCTCATCTTTGCGTATCTCCTGTGGTGGGGGATGTCGATGTTGGGCGTCGGCTCCTATGGGCAGCGGGGCAACAACCAGGGGCGACCATCACAACACGCGCTGCGCCGCATCTAAAAGCGCAGGCGACTTTGGTCTTCGTGAGAAACGAGAGCGAAAATTATTTGCTGCTCACCGGGGGAGAGCAGCACCGTCTCGGACGAGCCGGGAACCCATAAGTAGTCATTGGCGTGAGTCGTACCCATGGCAAGACCTCCTGGCCGTTGTTTCGGTTACCCGAATCCGGCGCATTGGCGGATCTGAAACCACTGGGAAGAGTGTTTGTCCGCTGCGGAGCTATAGTCAAGGCCTGTGAGTCAAGATCTTTTAGGGCCTGTTGGCAGCGGCTTACGGTAAGGCCGGCCCGGCGCCACCGACCCCGCCTGCCAGACCGGCACGATCACCATCTCCAACCGCCGCCCGGCCGCCCCGCCGTACGATCCGTAGCAGCCGGTTGCCTTCATCGTCATCGATCTCACGTACGCGAACCCGTTCAGCCACACGCGGAGTCTGAAGCGATCACGCCGACCAAGGCAGGACCTCAATCGGCGTGTCACCACGAAACGGGGCAAACCCCAGCTGCTACCGCACTAGTCGTGACGAAGTACGGCATGGGCGGCACCGAGGCGCCGGGCTTCGTCGCGTTCGGAGTGGTCGCCCGATACGTCGTCGGCCCATTCGAGTAGCCGACGCAGGTGGGCGCCGGCCGTGGTCGTGACGATGCGGGGGCTGCCGAGGGCGACCTCGCCACCGGTCCCGTCGATGGTGACGAGGGTGCCCTCACCGATGGTGCGCCCGCCGGCTCTCACTGAGGCGATGTCAACGGTGAGGTCGCCGATCCCCACGACGGCGGGTTTTCCCATCGCTCGTGCGACGACCGCGGCGTGGCTGGCCGGCCCGCCACGGGCGGTGACGATTCCGGCGGCGACCGCCAGGCCGCGCATGTCGTGCGGGGAGGTCTCCGGCCGTACCAGGATGACCGGGCCGTCCGCGGCCATGCGCACTGCTCCGTCGGCCGTGGTCGCCACCCTGCCCACCGCGACACCGGGACAGGCACCCAGCCCTCGGGCCAGGATGTCGACCTGCTCGGTTGTCGCTATCCGGGGTGTGCGGACGTGCTGGAGATGCCGCGGTGAGATCCTGAGCAGCGCTTCGTGACGTCCGATCACACGCTCGTCGGCGAGGTCGGTCGCCACGCGGACAGCGGCCCCCCCGACGAACCGGCCAGGCCGGACCTGCAGAATCCACAGCTCCCCGGCCTGGAAGGTGAACTCGACGTAGCACGCGTCGCGGTAGTGCCCCTCGACCCGGCTCAGGGCATCGAGGAGGCCGGTCCACACCGCCGGTTCCCGGTCGGCGAGTTCGCGCAGGGGCCGGGTCAACGATCTGCCGGAGACGACGTCTTCGCCCTGGTGCCCGAACAGGACTTCGCCGAACGGGACGTTCTCCCCGGTGTTGGGGTCGCGGCTGAACGCGACTCCGGTGCCGCTGTGCTCATCGCGGTTCCCGAACACCATCGTCTGTACGATCGCGGCCGTGCCGAGATCGTGCGGGACGTCATGCAGCTCGCGGTAGGTTCGCGCACGCGGTGTGTCCCATGACGAGAACACGGCCTTGACCGCCAGCTCCAACTGCCGGGTCGCGTCGTCCGGAATCGGCCGGCCACATCGTTGCCGGATGAGGTCCTCGATCGCTCCGATCCGTGCCTCCTCGTCGCCGGTCCCTCGCCCTCGGGCTCCGCCGCCGTCCACGTCCTGGTTGGTGATCGCAGCGGCGAAGCTGGACAGGAACCGCAGCCGCGAGTTCAGCGCGAACCGCGAGTCGCCCGTCTCGGCCGCCAACCCGGCGGTGGCTCCGGTCGTGAGGCCGAGGTTGAGGATCGTGTTCATCATGCCGGGCATCGACACGCCGGCCCCGGAGCGAACGGACACCGCCAACGGCAGCCGTGCTCCCCCGAAGCGGCGCCCGGTGGCGGCTTCGAGGTCGGCGACGGCCGCCGCGAGCTCGTCGTCGAGCCCGTCGGGAAGACGCCCGTCACGCAGGAACGCGCGACATGCCTCCGTGGTGACCACGAACCCGGCGGGCACCGGCAACCCCAGACGGCGGAGGACCAGGAGGCCGTGTGCCTTGCCGCCCAGCAGCTCCGCCGTCTCCTCGACCCGCGTGGAGAGCGGGCGAATCCATCTCATCCCCATCGGGGGATCCCGAGTGTGGCGAGCAGGTCTTCGTGCAGCTCGGCCCACACGGTGTGGTACGACGCGGTGTTGTCGGCCACGTACTCCAACGCGCCGGAGCCGGCGCGATCGAGGGCTTCGGTGAGGCGGGCTCGGTAGCGGCCGAATCGAGGCAACGCCGCGGACAGCTCGGCGCCGACGACGGCGGCACGCTGGTCGAACTCGGCGAATCGGGCGAGGACCCGGGCGTCGTAGGAGGGATCGCCGTGGTCGTTGGCGGTCATGACACCGTCGATGGATCGGAGTTGCCAGGCCGTGCAGAGGTCGAGCAGTTCCGGGTTGAGCACCAGAAAGCCGTCGAACGCCGCTGTCACGGCGGCGCGAGCACCGGCCGACTCCAGCTCGTCGGTGATCCGTTCGGCATCCACGGCACGGCCGGTGTCCGTCAGACTCCACCCGCCGAAGTCGCCGGCCATATGCGTGACGAGACCGGCGACCGCGAGATCGATCAGCTCGGACTCGACGTCGGATTCACCAAGACCCGTGGCACCGGCCAGGCGGGCGAGGCCGGCGGCGCCGCCGCAGCGCAGGGCGTGGAGGACCAGCAGGCCGGTGCCGGTCGCGGGAAGCTCGGGCCGGGTCATGTCCGGGCACTCCGCGGCTGGGTGCCGTTCGACGCGTCGGCGGTCGATGCCGCGTACGCGGCGCCTCGCCCGTGGGCTCGGGCGACGATCGCGCCGCCCCGGACGCGTACGGCGGACTCCGTCTCGTCGTCGAGGTCCGTCAGGCCGATCGCCGACGCGGTCAGGGCTTCGTCATCGAGGACCAGCCGAACGCGCTGCCAGGCCTCGGGAGCGAACACCCGCCGCAGGCAGCCGATGAGGTCGGTGATCCTGAGCCGTACCAGGCGGCCCGTCTCGGCGGAGTCATTCGTGACGACGACCACCGTCACCTGCTCGCCGGGCCGGGCGGAACGGACGGCTTCCTCGGCGGCGGCGAGACGACCGGCCCCCAGCACCGCGATCAGACCATCGGCGCCGAAGTCGACCCGACCCCCGCTGATCTGATTCGCGAGTCCGGTGGGCGGATCCCATGCGTCCCCACACAGTCGTGCCGGAGCGACAAAGGGCAGATACGACGGCGTCCAGGTGTCGGCGAGATCGATCCCGGACAGATGCGCACACGCACGTGCCAGGTCGAAGGGGTCACCGAATCCCGGTGCGCTCTCAGCCAGGTGACCCGAGCCGTCCAGCAGCGTCAGCACCAGCTCGGCCAGCCGTACGCGCCGCACCGGCGTCGCCTGGGCCGGCTCGCACGATTCCAGCGCGATGGCGAGCAGCAACGCCTCCAGCCGGACGACCTGCGCCAGCACCGTGCGCCCGTGCTCGTCATCGAGGACGCCGACCAGAGAGCGCAGGTGCAGCCGCCCTCCCGAAGCCGTGTCGCCGACCAGGGGCAGCCGTTCAAGCCAGGTCCGGGCGAACACACCCAGCACCTCGGCCGGCGACGTCGGCGACGTCGCCGGCTCACCCGTGGCGGCGTTCTCCACCATGTCGATCAGCACCGCCAGATACAGCGCGCGCTTGCTCGGGAAGTTCGAGTACACCGCCCCGCGGGTCAGCTCGGCCCGCTCGGCGATCCGATCGACCTTGGCCAAGGCGTAGCCGTGCTCGGTGAACTCCTCCCTCGCCGCCGCCAGCACGGACCTCCGGGTGCGCTCCTGCTGCTGCACCCGAGTCAGTCGAACCATCGCAGTTCCTTTCCCTAGATCGCCGGTATTAGGATACTCTCAAAATCCAGATGTTAGAAACATCTGAATCGCGAAGTGACTGAGACGAGGGATGGTGACGGTGAGCGATCATGGGTTCGAGACCGAGGGACTGGCCAAGAGATTCGGCAAGGTCACCGCGCTCGACGGGGTCAGCCTGGCCGTCCCGCGCGGGCAGGTGCTCGGACTGCTGGGACCCAACGGTGCCGGCAAGACCACCGTGATCCGCATCCTGGCGACCCTGTTGCGTCCCGACAGCGGACGCGCATCCGTGGCCGGGTTCGACGTGGCACGCCGGCCGGGGCAGGTACGTCGGCGGATCGCACTGTCGGGCCAGCACACCAGCGTGGACGAGGAACTGACCGGGCTGGCGAACCTGGTCATGATCGGCCGGCTCCTCGACCTGCCCCGGCCGCAGGCTCTCCGGCGCGCCGCGGAGCTGCTGGCCCGTTTCGGTTTGGAGGAGGCGGCGAAGAGGTCGGTGGCCGGCTACTCCGGTGGCATGCGCCGCCGCCTCGACCTGGCCGCGAGCATGGTCGGACACCCCGAGGTGGTCTTCCTCGACGAGCCCTCGGTGGGATTGGATCCCGGCAAGCGCGACGAGCTGTGGCAGATGATCCGCGGCCTGAGCGCCGACGGCGTCACCGTCCTGCTGACCACCCAGTACCTCGAAGAGGCCGACGCCCTCGCCGACGCCATCACCGTCATCGACCAGGGACGGGTCATCGCCTCCGGCACTCCCGCGGACCTGAAACGAGAAGTCGGCGGGCACACCATCGCCGTGCGGCTGAACGACCCCGCCGACACCGACGCGGCCGCCGCCATCCTGGCCGATGTCGCCGGCCGGACCCCGGAACGCTCCACCCGCCACGAGTTGGTCGTGCCCGTCGCCGGTGACGAGGACTTCTTCGAGATCACCGCCCGGCTGCGCGAACACCGCATCGGCGTCTCCGAACTGTCGCTGCGTCTGCCCAGCCTCGACGAGGTCTTCCTCGCCCTGACCGGAACACCTACCGCCACCAACGAACCAACTAAGGCCGCCTGATGACCGCCATCGAACAACCGCGTACTCGCCCGCTCGCCTGGCTCCGGCACAGCCTCGTGCTCGCCCGCCGCAGCCTCGCCAAGACCACCCGCAACCCCGGCCCGATCATCAACGGGGTCGTCACACCCGCCCTGTTCATGGTGCTCTTCCTCTACCTCTTCGGCGGATCGGTGGCCGGCTCCACCGCCGGCTACCTCCAGTACCTCTTCCCCGGCATCCTCGTCATGGGCACCGGCCTCGCCGGGATGGTCTCGACCGGCACCAACATCAACCTCGACCTCAAGAACGGCGTCACCGACCGGTTCCGCAGCCTGCCGATCAGCCGCCTCGCGCCCCTGCTCGGCTCCGTGCTGGCCGACATCGTCCGCTACCTGCTCGCCGTCGCCATCCTCTTCGCCATCGGCGCACTCCTCGGCTTCCGTGTCCACGGTGGCCTCGCGGACGCCCTCGCCGCCGCCGGCCTGGCCATCGGTTTCGGCTTCTGCCTCAGCTGGGTCACCGTGTTCGTCGGCGTCCTGGTCAAGAACGCCGACACCGTCCTTGCGATCAGCTTCATCAGCTTCCTGCCGTTGCAGCTCGGCACCAGCCTCGCCGCCCCCGTCGAGACCCTGCCCGGCTGGCTGCGAGCCTGGGCCGAGATCAACCCCGTCACCCACGTCATGAACGCCTGCCGCGCCCTTCTCAACGGCACCCCGGTCGGCGGCACCGTCACCACCACGCTCATCTGGTGCGCGGCCCTCTTCGTGGTGTTCTGCCCCCTGGCCGTCCGCGCCTACAGCCGCCAACAATGACCCGGCCGGTTTTCGTGGTAACTCCTGATGAGTACTGTGATCCCGGCATCCGCGGACACCGACCTGGAGGAAGCCGCGGTGAAAACGCGGCGAGGGTGGTGGAGTGGTTCGGGGCCGTTCATCGCCACCGCTTCGCGCGGGGCGCTCTCGCCGGGGGGATGGGTGCGGGGACGGGCGCGGGGTCCGCAGGACGCCCGGTTCACGGGTCGCCCCCGGCCGACTCATCATGGAGCAGGCGCTCGCGTTCCTCATCCGATCGGCCGAGGCCGGTCTGACCTCCGGAATCGCCGCACACGTCATCACCACCGAGGGGGCCGTCCTCTTCGCGAAGGCGGCCCCTCCGCTGCACCCATCGCTCCTCACTACGTACGGGAGCGCGCCGCCAACCAGGCGCTCCCCACGGGTATCCCAGCACCCCGCATGGTGTGGGCCGATGACGTCGCTGACCGGCACCTACTCGTCAGCCCAGCACACTCGGGACGCAGCCCGTCACCTGACTCGCCAGGCGCGCCTCAAGCGGGGGTGATCTCGAGGACCAGGTCCCCGCCGTCGACCTGCTGCGTGCCGCTGAGGGCGATGCGCCGTACGGTGCCGGAGAATGGCGCGGTGATGGAGGCTTCCATCTTCATCGCCTCGATGGTGGCAACGGTGTCGCCGGCGGCCACGACGTCGCCGACCTTGACGACCGGGGTGACCACGCCACCGAACGGTGCGCCGACGTGCCCGGGGTCGGCCGGATTGACCTTCTCCTGGGCGGGTGCCTCGGTGGAGACGGCCCGGTCACGGACGTTGATCGGGCGGAGCTGGCCGTTGATCGTGCACATGACGGTGCGGATGCCGCGTTCGTCGGGGTCGCTGATCGACCGCAGGCCGAAGATGAGGGTCTTGCCCTCGTCGATGACGACCTCGTGCTCCTCGCCGGGCCGGAGTCCGTAGAGGTAGGCGAACGTGGGGAGGGTGGAGACGTCGCCGTACTTCTCGCGGGACTCGAGGAAGTCCCGGGTGGGGCCGGGGAAGAGCAGCGTGTTGAGGGTGAGCCTGGCATCCTTCTCCAGGCCGTGGCGTTCGTCGGGGGTCAGGCCGACGGTGGGGGCCTTGTGGGTGCGGCCGGCCAGTGCCTTGGTGCGGAACGGCTCGGGCCAGCCTCCGGGCGGGTCGCCGAGCTCCCCGGCCAGGAACCCGATGACGGAGTCGGGGATGTCGTACGCGCCGGGGTTGTCGGCGAAGGCGGCGGGGTCCGCTCCCACGGCGACCAGGTGGAGGGCGAGGTCGCCGACGACCTTGCTCGACGGGGTGACCTTGACGATGTTGCCGAGGATGCCGTTCGCGGCGGCGTACATGCTCTCGACCTGCTCGAACTTCTCGCCCAGACCGAGCGCGATGGCTTGCTGTCGAAGGTTGGACAGCTGGCCGCCGGGGATCTCGTGGGTGTACACGCGGCCGGTGGGGGACGGCAGTCCGGACTCGAAGGGGGCGTAGAGGCGGCGGGTGGCCTCCCAGTAGGGCTCGAGGTCGCAGACCGCGGCGAGGGAGAGCCCGGTCTCGCGATCGGTGTGGTCCGTCGCGGCGACCAGTGAGGAGAGCGCCGGCTGGCTGGTGGTCCCCGCCATGGCGGCGCAGGCGGCGTCGACGGCGTCGACCCCGGCGTCGATGGCCGCGAGGAGGGTGGCGAGCTGGCCGCCGGGGGTGTCGTGGGTGTGCAGGTGGACCGGCAGGTCGAAGCGCTCGCGGAGGGCGGTCACCAGTGTGCGGGCGGCCGGGGCGCGGAGCAGACCGGCCATGTCCTTGATCGACAGGATGTGGGCGCCGGCGCCGACGATGCGTTCGGCCAGGCGCAGGTAGTAGTCCAGTGTGTAGAGCGTCTCGCTGGGGTCGGACAGGTTGCCGGTGTAGCAGAGGGCGACCTCGGCGACAGCGGTTCCGGTGTCGCGGACGGCCTGGATCGCGGGGGCCATCTGGGACACGTCGTTGAGGGCGTCGAAGATCCGGAAGATGTCGATGCCGGTGGCGGCGGCCTCGTGGACGAAGGCCTCGGTCACCTCGGTCGGGTACGGCGTGTAGCCGACGGTGTTGCGGCCGCGCAGCAGCATCTGCAGACAGATGTTGGGGACCGCTGCGCGGAGCGCTTCCAGTCGCTCCCAGGGGTCCTCGGACAGGAACCGCAGCGCCACATCGTACGTCGCTCCGCCCCAGGCCTCCAGTGACAGCAGCTGGGGCGTGGTGCGGGCCACGTGTTCGGCGACGTTGAGCAGGTCCTTGGTCCGTACCCGGGTGGCGAGCAGCGACTGGTGGGCGTCGCGGAAGGTGGTGTCGGTGACCGCCACGGGGGTCTGCTGCCGCAGCGCCCGGGCGAACCCGACGGGGCCGAGTTCGAGGAGCCGCTGACGGGAGCCGTCGGAGAGGGCGCCCGGCCCGGTGGGCAGCTTGGCCAGGGGGTCGATGGTCGTCGGTGCCGGGCCGTGGGGCTGATTCACGGTCACGTCGGCGAGGAAGGTCAGCAGCTTGGTGCCGCGGTCGGCACTGGACCGGGCGGTCAGCAGCTGCGGGTGGGTCTCGATGAAGCTGGTGGTGAGCCGACCGGCCTGGAAGTCGGGGTCGTCCAGGACCGCCTGGAGGAACGGGATGTTGGTCGCGACGCCGCGGATGCGGAACTCCGCGACCGCGCGGCGGGCCCGGGCGACGGCAGTGGCGAAGTCGTGGCCCCGGCAGGTCAGCTTGGTCAGCATCGAGTCGAAGTGCGCCGACACCTCCGCGCCGGTGTACGTCGTACCCCCGTCGAGGCGGACCCCGGCCCCACCCGGCGAGCGGTACGTCGTGATCGTGCCCGTGTCGGGACGGAACCCGTTGGCCGGGTCCTCCGTGGTGATCCGGCACTGGAGGGCCGCGCCCCGCAGCCGCACCGAGTCCTGGGAGAGCCCGAGGTCGGCCAGGGTCGCACCCGAGGCGATCCGCAGCTGCGCCTGCACCAGGTCGACGTCGGTGACCTCCTCGGTCACGGTGTGCTCGACCTGGATCCGCGGGTTCATCTCGATGAACACATACGTGCCCGCCCGGTCGAGGAGGAACTCCACCGTGCCCGCGTTGACGTACCCGATCGCGCGCGCGAACCGCACCGCGTCGGCGCACATCCGGTCCCTCAAGTCCGGGTCGAGGCTCGGTGCCGGCGCGATCTCGACCACCTTCTGGTGCCGCCGCTGCACCGAGCAGTCCCGCTCGAACAGATGGATAACCTCGCCCGTGGCATCCGCCAGGATCTGCACCTCGATATGGCGGGGGTCGACCACCGCCTGCTCGATGAACACTGTCGGGTCCCCGAACGCAGCCTCGGCCTCACGCATGCACGTCTCCACCGCATCACGTAGACCAGTGGGCGAATCGACCCGGCGCATTCCCCGGCCACCACCACCGGCGACCGCCTTGACGAACAGCGGATAGGGCATCGCAGCGGCAGCCTCGACCAGGCTGTCCACGTCGGTCGACGGTGCGATGCTCGCCAGTGTCGGAACCCCGGCAGCCTTCGCCGCGGCGATGGCGCGCGCCTTGTTGCCCGTCAGGGTGAGCACATCGGCCGACGGGCCCACGAACGTGATGCCCGCCGCGGCACACGCCTCGGCGAGCTCAGGGTTCTCCGACAGGAAGCCGTAGCCCGGATACACCGCGTCCGCACCCGCGGACCGCGCCGTCTCCACGATCAGCCGCGGGTTCAGGTACGCCCGCACCGGGTGCCCACGCTCTCCGATCTGGTACGCCTCGTCCGCCTTCAGCCGGTGCTCCGAACCCCGGTCCTCGAACGGGAACACCGCCACCGTCTCGGCCCCCAGCTCGTACGCTGCGCGTAAGGCACGGATGGCGATCTCACCTCGGTTGGCGACGAGGACTTTGCTGAACATGGGGGGACCTAGCCTTCCTTGCGCTGGGAGGTCTCGGCCGGACATGCCAGACCCTGCAACAGACCATCGCACAACCCGGTGGCCCCGGACCATGGCGGGGCCAGGCCGTAGCGCCGCCCGTCGAGCCAGGCAAGCACCGGCGCATGGTCTTGATCGCCTTGTCGAGGCTTACCTTGTGTCTGCCCGTGCCGTTGATCGCGAGGCGGGCCGCGTTGATCGCCTTGACCGACGCGATCGCGTTGCGTTCGATGCAGGGGATCCGCACCAGGCCGCCGACGGGGGCGCAGGTGAGCCCGAGGTTGTGCTCGATCCCGACCTCGGCGGCGTTCTCCTCGTTGACCGCGAGCGCGAACAGGTTCACCCAGTCCATCAACCCGCAGCGGGTCGTCGGACCCGGCTCCGGACGCGAGATCGCGATGCAGCGCGGGCGCTCGGCGCGGGACCTTCAGTCCGCCCGGTCGTAGTCATCCACGACAATCGCTACCGAAGCGCGCATAGGACGGCGAGGGAGGGGGCGAGGACCTCGCTCCGGTCGCGCGTTCAGACCGTTTCGGCGCCGGCCACCCCGACCTGCCGCCACAGGTCATCGTCGAGTTGCTCGCCGATGACGACTGGCAAGTGGTGGAGGCGGCGGCCGCCAATCCGTCACTGCCGCTCGCGGTGATGTCGAAGCTGATGCCTTGACCGGTGACAAGGCGGATCGCAGGCTCCGGGCAGAGCACGCTGCTCGGCACCGCCCCCAGGGGCCGTTACCGCTGCGGGCGAAGCGTGCGAGGACCGCTACGGCTTGCCGGGCATGGGTGGAGTACCGCACTGGCTGATCCGTGCGCGACGTCGTGGATCAGTCGGTCTCCGAACCCGCTTCGACCGGCAGGGCACCGGATCGGCCGCGCGGCACGCCTGGTTGGTCGAGGAGTGCTCATTGAACCCGAGCTCGGGCTGTTCACGCTGCCCCGAGTGAACCATCGCGGGTAGGCGCCCGCCACCCAGGCTCAGACGGAGGGAAGCCATCTCCCTTTGGGATGCAGGCGCTTACTACAGTACGGCGCGTGCCAGGGCGTTACCCTTGCCCGGCGCGACCGGCGCGGTCAGGAACACCGGCGTCTGGGCCATGAAACGCGGTCGCGTCCCCCGGTGCTCGTCGGCCGCGTGCACGGTCAGCGGGTGAACCAGGTACATGTCGCCCGGCTGCCCGGTCGCGTACGCCGTCGGCCTGTCCTTGGAAGCCGCATCCAGTAGCGGCCCAGCCTCGAACGGGTCGAGCACCTGCTCACCCAGCACCTCGGCGGCGTCCCGATGCGAGCCCACCCTGATGCGGGTCGGCGCGTCGTCGTCCCCTACCTCTGACAGCAACACCAGCAGCAACATCGTCTCCGGCCGTCCCGACACGGCCCACGAGCCGTCGGGCCGGGCCACAGAGGCGTCGATGTGCCAGCCTCGATCGTCGACCGGCGCCACACTGGGGAAGCGGATCGGCATGTTGCCGATGGCCCCAGGCGGCACCCACCCACCGGGACCGGCCACCTCGTCCAACGCCTCACGCAGCCGCGGACTGCCCGCGAGCTCTCCGAAGGGTCCGTGGCCGGTCAGGTCGGCGGCCCATACCACGGGCTGTTGCCAGCCAGAGGGGTCGTCAGGCGACAGGCCGATCTGCCGCCATACCAGCGCCCTGGCCGCGTCCCCGATCTCCCGGGGTACGGCCGCCTCCAGCTTGACGAAGCCTTCGGCAACAAAACGGTCAACATCCACCATCGCCATACGAGCACCATAACGACGCCGTCCACCGATTTTCCGGACGCTACTCCTACAGATATGCAGGCATCAATCACTCATATCCCCTTAAAACGCCCCTCTCAGTTCAAATGGCCGCAACGCGGAGACGCCGATGATGCGTATTGGTGTTACCGGCCATATGAGGAGTCGGTCGGCGCAGTGATCGACCGCGCCGCCCCGACCGCGACCGCGGCGATGAACACGCACACCGCGGCGATAGCCGGGTCGTAGACGGGGCTCAGGGACCATGAAACGTTGTAGGCGGCATGGGCGAGTGTCGGGCCCGTCACCCCGGTTCCGGCCGCGTAGAGGTGGACCAGGACGATGCGGAATCCGACCGTGAACACGCACTGACCGACGATCCAGTCAAGCCCGTGCCCCTGCTGGACGTACGGGAGGACATGCCAGAGCGCCCAGATCACACCGATCACCGCACCGGCCCGTAGCGTGCCCAGCCGACGCAGCAGCGGGCCGGTGGCATAGGCGCTCCAGCCCAGTTCCTCGGCCACGGCGCTGATCAGGTAGAGCACGACCAAACCGAAAACGGCCTCCCAGGTGACCACCGCACCCGGCGGCCCGGCCCCGGCCGCCACTGCGGCAGCGGCGACGACGAGCGGCATGAGCACGACCGACACCGCGTACCACGGCGCATCGGAAAGGCGTGGACGAGGCCACAATCCCCGCAGCCACGCGCGAACGCCTTCGCGACCGCGCACCAGAACGGCTGCGGCGATCACTGGGCAGACGAACATCAACGCCGAGGCCGGCAGCTCGGCCAGCACCGTGCGCGACGGATCGTCCAGCAGCGGGCCCAGGACGTAGAACACCGCGCCGAAGATGAAGACGAGCATCACGAACGGTCCGATCGGCTGGTCCGTCTCGTCGACCGACGGTCGAGCAGCCATGGTGAACCGCCTTCCTGCGCAGGGTCACCCTACTGGCGCGGCCCGGCGCCATGATCGGACAGGTTGTACACGTCCTGAGAGGGGGGCGGTAAGGAGTTCAAGCTCGATTCGGCGGTGAAAGGCCACACACGCGACAACCCGGAAACCTCCGTCCGCGCTCCGGTGCCGCTGGCGGCATGAGCCTTACCGACACCTCAATTCAACGAAGGTGTTGACGTTCACATGGGTAATGGTTATGTTCGCTAAAGAGGCGCGGGCAGCGGCACCGCGAAGGCCACGGAATGCGATGAGGAGTCATCGATGACTGAAACTCACACGTTGGTCACTCGGGAGTTAACCCCGGTCGTCGGCGCAGAGGTCCTGGATGTCGATGTCGACCGACTCCGCAACGACGAAGATCTACCGCGTGCCGTTGCGGCGGCGCTCGAGAAGTTCCATGTGCTCTTGTTCCGCGAGTTGCACATCGACGACGAGACGCAGGTGGCGTTCTGTAAGAAGTGGGGCCCGGTGCAATCGCAGGCGGACTTCAGTAGGAGGTTGACTCCGGGGCAATCGGTTCCTGAAGACCTGCATCCAGAGATCTTCGAGGTGAGTTGGAATCCCGACAACCCATACGGGGATCAACTCCGGGGTAACGTCTTCTGGCACCTTGACGGCATTCTCAATTCAGACCGTCCAACGAAGGCGGCGATGATGAGCGCCAAGGTGGTCACGCCTGCCGGCCAGGGCGGCGAAACAGAGTTCGCCAGCAGTTATGGCGCCTACGATCTGCTGTCCGACGAGGAGAAAGAACGCTACGCCGACCTCCGGGCCGTCTACAGTTTTGAAGCGACTCAACGCCGGGTTTTCCCGGACCCGACAGATGAGCAGGTCGCCGAGTGGCGGAACCGGGAAATCAGCACGCGAGAACATCCGCTCGTGTGGACGCACGCCGACGGTCGACGGTCGCTCGTGCTGGGCGGGCACCAGGACCACGTGGTTGGGATGGATGTCGAGGAGGGACGAGCTCTGCTCGACGATCTGCTCGTTCGAGCGACGTCGCCGGACCGGGTCTACAGCCACACATGGTCGGTGGGCGATACCGTCATCTGGAACAACTATGGCGTCTACCATCGCGCGAGGCCCTTCGATCCGAGCACACGCCGTAGAATGCACCGCACAACCATTCTTGGCAACGAGCCGATCCGCTGAGCCGAGCCTCGGTCGCGGGAGTGATGGACGGGTCGAATGATTGAGGCTTGTTCACCCGGCCTCGCCCGTCAGGGAACTGAGATAATCAGTGTCATGCTGCGCGGCGTGCCAATTCGATCGCATGCTGAGCACCGCGTCGAGGTGTCGGTAAGACTCGTGCCACCAGGCCCAAACGGGCGGGGCGTCCGAGACTGACATAAAGATAGATATCAAGTACCGCGACCTGGGGAAAACCGGTGATCGCGTTATCGTGCCGGACTTATCCGGCCTTGTTCGAGCTCGGAACCATCCGGCGCGGCCCTTTCCTCCGTATTCCGGTGGTGCTCTGACCGGGTGCAACGCGAACGCCTGTATCCGGTGGCACGAGTCTTACCGACCCCGAATTTCTTGGATGCCCGCGTGGCCGAGTCATTTCCTCTGCCCATGTGAACATCAACATCTTCGTTGAATTGGGGTGTCGGTAAGACTCGTGCCACCAGGCCCAAACGAGCGGGGCACGGCGTCCGAGGCTGACATAAAGCCAGATATCGAGTACCGCGACCTGGGAAAACACCGGTGATCGCGTTATCATGCCGGACTTATCCGGCCTTGTTCGAGCTCGGAACCATCCGGCGCGGCCCTTGCCTCCGTATTCCGGTGGTGCTCTGACTAGGCGCAACGCCCAGCACCGGCCCTCCGGGGTCGGTGAGGATCGCAACCTCTTGTCATGTCACGTTGATCAGCGGGGTGACAGGCCCGGCACCGGCCCTCCGGGGCATCGTCACCGCCGAAATAATCATGAGCCATGTGATCACAGCCCCGGGCAGGATGTTCCCGTGAACCATGCCCTGTGCGGTCTCGCCGCCAATCCGGCCTTGCCGTCTGAGCTGGTCGACCGGCTGATCACGACTGCCGACGAGGACATCGCCGCAGGTCTGGCGGAGCGTGAGGACCTCACCCATGCACAGGCCGCTGCGCTGGCCTCGCGCATCGAACAGAGCGTTGTGCGGCTTGCGGAACGAGGTCTGCTGACGGCTGACGACGTCGATCCCGCAGCGCAGCCGCTCGCCGCGCTCGCCCTGCTTGCTGAGGGTGCCGGCCGCCAGGCGTGGGCACGCCTGCTCGCGGCGGACCCGATCGTCGAACATCGGGAGAAACTGGCCGCCTGTCCCGGCCTTCCGCCCGAGGTGAGGGAGATCCTCGCAGCCGACGCGGACATAAGGGTCGTCGTGGAGCTCGCGCTGTGGACGACGCCGGACATGGCCGCCCGGCTGGCAGAGCATCCGCATGCCGAGGTCCGCTGCGCGGTGGCGAGCAACGAGGCGACACCGCCGACGGTGCTGGCTGCGCTGATCACTGGCGAGGGGCTGACCTCGGCACGATGGTGCTTGGTCTGCGACCGCGAGGAAACTCCGTTCACCCGCGATCCGCAATGCCCCAGGCCCGACTGCGACCTGCCACCGGGTGCCTTATGCGACGGCTCCCACGAATCCACCGTTCACCAGACGCACATGAACGCGCTGTGGAACCCGGCCACGCCCACCACAGCCGTCCTCGGCTTCGCCGACCATCCCTCGATGCTGCTGCGCTGGCCGCTGGCCGTCCGCACCGATCTGCCTTCGGCGGCATACGAACGTCTCGCAGGCAGCCCGGAACCCGGTGTCCGCGCCGCCCTCGCCGCGAATCCCGCGATCGATGACGACTTGATCCGCGTACTGGCCACCGACCCCGGCCACGACGTGCGACGCAGCCTCGTCCACAACCCGCACGTGCCGCTGGAGGTACTCACCCGCCTGGCAGGCACTACCAAAATCGGCTCCACACTGCTGTCACGAATCGCCGCCGCCTCGCACGCCGAGGTCGAAGACCTGGCCGCCTCGCCGAATCCGGCCGTACGGATGCTGCTGGCCGAACGGCGCGATCTGCCGTCCGAGATCCGCGATGCGCTGGCCACCGACCCCGACGCCAAAGTGCTCAAGTCCATCGCACCGCACCCGGGCCTGTCCGAAGCCCGCCTACGCGCCATGGTGAACCGGCACGGAGTGCGAGTCATCGCCAAGGTGGCGAAAAACCCGGATGCCTCACCAGCATTGCTGGAAGACCTGACCCGGCACCGGCCACCGGCGCAAAAGGCGTTCCGCGAGGTCGCCCGGCATCGCAACGCGACGGCCCCGGCACTGCTGGCCTGCTTGTCAGACCGGCAGGCCAGGCCCATCGCCGCCGGCCACCCCGACCTGCCGCCACAGGTCATCGTCGAGTTGCTCGCCGATGACGACTGGCAAGTGGTGGAGGCGGCGGCAGCCAATCCGTCACTGCCGCCCGCGGTGATGTCGAAGCTGATGCCCTGACCGATGGCAAGGCGGATCGCAGGCTCCGGGCAGAGCACGCTGCTCGGCACCGCCCCCAGGGGCCGTTACCGCGTGATTGCTGCCTTGGCGGAATTGGCGATGCAACTCTTGCATGGCTGGAAGGACACGATCTCCCCCCGGGTGGTCCCGAAGCCATTGCCAAGGAGAGTCGCCCGCTCCATCAAGATCCATTGATTATGGAATTTTATATGAGAGATGTGAGCGTGATTCCAGTAGGTAGATTCGTATCGTCGATGTGCACTTTGTAGTCGTTGTGTGAGCGTGGTACGCCTTCGTTCAGAAGTGTCACTTGAACGCGGTCGAACAGGGTCGAGGCGCGGGCGCGGCCGAAGGCGTTATCGTGGCTGAAGACGTAGAGGCCGCGAATGGCCATCTCACCACGAGTCGCGCTGCGATCGTGGTCGAACATGTTCGCCAGTATCTGCCAGAGCGTGTCGAGGTCTTGGCTGGTGACGCCGGTTTTCTGGCCACGGGCGGCACTGTAATAGGCATGGGCGCGGTAGAGCCCGTAATGCACGGTCCACTTGGAGCCCATCTCGGTCTGCTCGCCTTTGTCGATGTCGGCCTGTCGGGTCTGGGTGACCCGGGTGATGGCGTGGTCGACGGGGAAGATGGGACTGATACTGCGGGCGAAGTTGATCTGGAGTGGTCCGCGGACGTGCCCGGCCTGTGCGTCACCGGTGGACAGCACGCCTCCGAAAAGTCGGATGTCGAAGAAGTTGTCGCACATCCACTGTTGGACGGCATCACGCTCTTGCGGGGTGGCCTTCTTGCTGGGTTTGACTCCGGTGCCGACAAAGCCGCGCTCAATCTGGCTATTGAGTGCGATCCCTGCCTCTACGAAGATCTTGTAGCGGGGATCGTCCGGATGGAGCAGCGGGATGGTGTCACGGATCTTGCGTTTGAGGGCGACGTCGGTAACTAGGCCCTGATAGGTCTCAGTGTCTACTCGCGGCTGGTTGCCGGCGTCGGGGTCGCCGTTGGGGTTGCCGTCGTGGACGTCGAAGAGCATGACGATGTCGTGGCGACGCGCTGGGTCGAGGTGGGCGGGAATCTCATTTGGCATGGCTAGTTCTCCTGCGGGGCATGTTCGGTGATGTCGGTTTCAGCGTCGTCATCAGTCGTGCTGTCGGGGATGAGATCGTCTGCAGCCAGACGTCGGGCTCGTGCGCGGGTGATGTCGTGGTTGCGTTGGTCGGCATAACCGTTGAGGAACTGTCCCTGGTCGTAGAGAGCCAGGGAGGTGGGGAAGGGACGCAGTCGCCCTATCAGCTCGTTCAAGGTGCGGGCGAAGAAGTCGGAGTAGTTCTGCCTGTCGTGGGTCTGCAGCTTTTTGAGGTGAGCCCGAGAACCACGTACAGCAGGGATCAATGCAGAGGCGGGGCTGGTCACCGCTCGGCTGAAATAACGGTCCGCGACGGTAGTGTTGATCTTTCCGCCGCCCGCGCGAGCAGCGGCGTACTGGAGTGATTCAAGGACGGCAAACATGCGTCCAGCCAGGTAGGCCGGAGTGTTATCGGCGGGATCCAGAGCCATGGACAGCCTCCGGGCGTGGTTTGGATGAGAGCGGGTTAGACACAGGCGCAGCAGGGCTTGACGGGTGAGGTCGAAGCCGCCGTCAGTGCGGATACGCAGCAGGAGGTGGGCCAACATTGCCGAGGACAGTGGCGTGCCGTTGAGTGCGGAGTGTAGAAGGCCACGCTGGATCCAGACGGGGCGTTGGGCGCCCTTGGCGCCGAACTTCGCGTAGGAGCCGTGATTTCCGTTCTTGCCGGGATACCAGCGCCCCAGGGCGAGGGCCAATCGGTGCAGCGAGGGGGAATGCCGCTGGTCAGTCCAGGGATTAGTGATCTCCATGTCGGCGAACCAGGAGGCGATGCGATCCTCTGCCTGAGGCAGTGGAATGTCGATCCAGTCTCGGACCATGATGCGGGCTGAGTTGTTGGACAGGGTGGCCGCGCAGAACATTTCCGTCCGGGTGGTTCCGGCGATGACGCGGGCGCCCTTACGCGGTGCGTCCAGCATTAGGGCGATCTTTACCGGATCGGGCTTGAAGAGCAGTTTGATGGGCGCTTTGCTCTGTACAGTCGCAGCGTTCTGGGTGCCGTCTGTCGGGGTGACCCACCAGATGATCGCGGTGTCGCCGATGGTACGGCGATGGTCGGAGTGTTTGAGTAGGTGTTCCAGCGCGCCGGTGTAGCCCTCGACGCACACCTCACACAATGGAGTGTGTGAGAGTCCGATCTCGAAGTTGAAGCCTTGCGCCGGCTGGTTGACGCTGACTAGCGAGGGGCCGTTGCCCAGCTTGCGATCAGTCTTGCTGAATGGGTCGTGGCCGACGGTGGGGATCAATCCAGGCCGCACGGGCCGAATGGCTCGTTTGATCACTGGACGCACCGTGTTACAGGCTAAGCAGCGGTCTTGGGCACCGGAGGATTTGCGTTGTGAGGCGACGCTGCCCCAGTAGGCGCTGGCGCTGGTGCTGGCGTGCGCCGGGTGGCCTTCGACGCGGAACATCACCACGTCGCTGGAACTGTAGTGTTCCGGTGGCTGGATGAGGGCGACGGCTCCGGAGGTGAGGAAGATCCGCAGTGCTTGAGCGATGGAATCGTCTGGGTGGCATAGAGCCCATTCGGAAACTTGATCGGTGAATGCCTGGTGGTAGCGCTGCGCCCGAGCGCGTTTCCGCTCGTCCTGAGCATCTTTCGGATCGGCCCACCCCAACGCGTATTCGATCTTGTCGCAGGCCAGTAAGGGGACCACGGCGGAGGTACGGCCCACACTGGGCACCACCATCGGAAGGCCGCGGCGACCATTGGGATCAGCCGGGTCGCGGATGGCGATCAGCTCAGCGATCGGGTCGCCCGTGGCTGGACGGCCCATGGCGTCGAGATCGATCAGCCAGCGGACTCCGGTCTCGATGTGAAATAGCGGGGGAATCTGCTCGGGGTGGGCTGCGGCGAATTGCGCCAGGCGGGTCAGCAGCATCAGGCCCCCGGCCGTCCGGCTGAGATGATCGAGGCGTCACGGGCCGGGTCATGGATACCTTCTTGTGGCACCTCCACGATGCCATCGCGTAGCCATGCGGTGAACCACAACGATCGTGGAGTTGGACCGCTCTGATCGATGTCTAAGAGCATCACGCCCAGTTCCTCACTACGGGTGATGGGTGGCGTGGCGGGGTCGGGCGGGCCGAAATCGGTGCAGGAGAACTCGCGGGTTCCCAGGTAGGGGTGGGTGAAGCAGGCTCCCCGTGCCAGTCGGCGGCGAAACTGGTCACGGTATTTAGCCACCGGGTCGGTGGCGTGTTCCTTTAGCCGCATGGTGGCGTGAATACGGTAGGCGACATCTCGCAGGGCTACGGTGTTGCGCTGGTCGCGCTTGTCGGAGGTGTGGAAGTGGTAGCGGCTGCCTTCCTTGAGTACGGTGCTCAGGCTCGGGGCCTCAGTGACTTCGTTGCGCCGGATGCTGAACCATCGGATCGGCTTGAGGACCTCGATCCTCACGATCCGATAGGAGAATTCCGGCTTCCAAAACACCGCCTCCAGCACTCCCCGAGCGGCGCTGGGCGTCATCACCGGATAGCTGACCCGCTCGGTTTTGAGTTCGGGCCGGGTGAAGCAGGCGAAGTCGCCGCTGACCTCCATGACGAGGGGCGACTGGCCGTCGTCACTGTGTTTAGGCATGGGACGTCTCCTCGTTCGTCGGGATCACGATGCCGGTGTTCAGGTCGTAGTTGCCGGCCCACTCGTGTAGATCTCCGATCACTGGCCGCAGCAGGGATGCGACGTGCGGCTTGGCCGCCAGGCTCTTGGGCAAGGAGATGGTGTACGGCTGGAGGCGACGCAGCCACACATGCCCCCTGCCGGGATCACGTCGCAGGGACTGCAGCCACGTGTCGATCGGATCCGCCGCAGTATCGGCTTTCGGATTTTCGTAGCGCACCACAACCGGGACGGTGTCGTCGTCGATCATGCGGAAATTCTCGGTCACGACGGGGAAGTTCCAGGACTCGCGGGCAGCCAGGATGTCCGCACCCATCGCCTTGTCCGGCAAGGTGCCGTAGTAACTGCGGAAGTAGCAAGCAAGCGTAGGCAGGTCATCGGGATCAGATTTTTCGGAGCCGAACAGGCGCCGAGTCTCTGCAACAGGCAACCCGTAACTGGACGGCATGGCCTGCTCGACAGGGTCGAAGATGACCACAAGCCCACCCTCGGCCCTTAGCCCTTCCCGATTGGCCCGACCGGCTGCCTGCAAGATCGATTCCGCAGGAGCCATCGCCCGGTACACCACAGGAAAATCAAGATCAACCCCAGCTTCGATCAGCTGGGTCGAAACCAGGTACAACGGCTGAACCGGCTTCTGCTTGAGAATGGCGGTGACGTTCTTCAGCACGGCCTGGCGATGTGCGGGGCACATCCGAGTGGACAAGTGCTGTACCGCTGCCGGGTCGGGTTGCCCCTTGCAAACGGCCTGATACACCTTGCGAGCGTGGTCAACGGTGTTGACCACGATGAGCACCTGCTTTTGGGGCTCTTGGGTCGCTTTCTGTGCGACCTGCTCCAAGGTCGGCCGGGGAGCAGTCAACCAGCGATAGCGCATGGGCCGAAGCCGGCGCAACCGCTGCTGCAGTTCAGTGGGGTTAGGGAGGATTTCCACCGGGCGCGCCTCGCGCAGGGGCGGCATCTCCCAAAACTCCGGCTGAGTGGCTGAGGACAACAGGACTGTGACACCAAAATGGTCGACCAGCTGTCGCAAAATCGTCAAGATCGGGATTAGCAGGTGCACCGGCAGCGCCTGAATCTCGTCCAAGACGATGACCGAATTCGCCAGCCGATGCAGCTTACGCATCGCCCAAGGACGCCGATCATGCAGCGACTGCAACAACTGAACTGTTGTGGTGACAATAAAAGGCGCGTCCCAGTTCTCCGCCGCCAGACGCTGCCATCGGCTGCCTGCCCCATCCAGGGTGACGCTGCTGTGATGCTCCAACACCACTGGATCGCGGGGGGTCGAACTCAGCAGCTCGCGGTACTCCGCAGCGTTCTGCTCAGTGATCGAGATGAACGGCACCGCCACAATCACTCGTCGCAGGCCCCGCGCCACCATATGATGCAGGGCAAACCCAGCGCTGGAGATCGTCTTGCCGAGTCCGGTCGGAGCGGCCAGTTTGAAGAATCCGGGGGCAAGCCGGGCCGCCGCAACGCACGCCTCGTACACCTCGATACGCAACGGATCGACCGGGCTAGGGCTGGCTTTTCGCTTTTTCAGCTTGGCCTTGAGTCCATCCTCGAAACGGTCCAGCAACTGTGCCACAGAGACTGGGGTGGTCACGTGCTGACGCCTCTTGCCGAAGTGGACCTGGGTATCCAGATGATCGGCATCCACCAGGGCACTGAAGAGCATCCGGGTGAGCATCTCGCCGCCGAGCAGATCAGAGGCGGAAGAGGGCCAGATAGGCGGGGTTGGATCGCGCAATTCCGGAAGCAATGACTGAAGTCGTTGGATCGCCTGTCGTTCATGTGCGATGTCCAGCGGAGGCGACGCCAGGAAGTTCTCCATCTCCCCCGGATGCTGCAGTCCACCATGATGGCCGTAGACGGGCAGGGCGAATGCGTCGAAATCTAGGCGTTCCACGAGGAATCGAGTCCCCGCCGCCCTGTGATCGATGCCTACCGGCTGATCGGTACCCTCAACTTCAAGCAACCGCTGCTGCCACCCCGGGGCAGCTTTGCCGAAATCATGTGTCAGCCCAAGCCAACGCGCGGGCTGACCTGCTCCAAATGGCTCGGCGAACTCCGCTGCCCACCAGGCCACCGACCGAAGATGCTCCTCAAGCCGATGCCGTTGGCCCGATGTCGTACTGAGAGTATGCGCCCATATCGGGCACCCATCCGTACCCGGAGCCTCGTCTGAGAGATCGCCAGCTTCCATAGCCGGGACCGTACAAGAAGCCACCGACATTTAGCCTGCATCTCATCAAGACCCCTCTTCTTTTAGTTGGGAGCCTGAATTCCTTGCAAAGGGGTCCCTTTGAGAGGAGGTATGGCACGATATATTGCTTTATGGGCAAATTGACGAACTCGGACGATCGGGCTCTCGCGGGCCTGGAGTTGCCGGAGTGTTGTGGTGGTCTCCTGTCCAAGTGATCAAGAATTACGACATTTACGGCTAAATCCTCGCAATTCCTTGCAAAGGTGGTGATTGCTTACCTGGATAGCCGAGGGCGCAACATCGCCATCACAATGGGAGTCAAACCGACATAGGGTTGGCGATGCCGACACTGGCCCTTCGGGGAGGTGCGAATCGCAACCGTGATGGAACAAGAGTTTCTTGAGAATTGCATAGTGGACCAGCACCGGCCCTCCGGGGTCGGTGAGGATCGCAACGGGGCAGTATCCGGGGCGCCGCTCGGCTTGCTGGTCTGACCAGCACCGGCCCTCCGGGGTCGGTGAGGATCGCAACACCGCAAGAAGCTTCCTGTGGCGCTCCGCGAGGATGGCCAGCACCGGCCCTCCGGGGTCGGTGAGGATCGCAACCGCAACAGACCGATGAGCCCGCCGAGGGCGTCTCCGCCCAGCACCGGCCCTCCGGGGTCGGTGAGGATCGCAACAACCCGGCGTCGTACGGGACGCCGACCACCTACCTGTCCAGCACCGGCCCTCCGGGGTCGGTGAGGATCGCAGCTGGCCCGGCGCCGAGCACCCAGTGCGGCAGGTCAACCAGCACCGGCCCTCCGGGGTCGGTGAGGATCGCAACCGCGGCCTCTGGCCACGTGGCGCGTACTTCCTGCCACCAGCACCGGCCCTCCGGGGTCGGTGAGGATCGCAACTGCGATGCCGGGACACGGCCCGAGGAGTTGAGGGTGGCCAGCACCGGCCCTCCGGGGTCGGTGAGGATCGCAACCGGCACACCTGGTCAAGTGGAGTAAGCCATCCCTGCCAGCACCGGCCCTTCGGGGTCGGTGAGGATCGCAACGAGGTCGGCGTGATGGAGAAGACGCGCAAGAACCACCAGCACCGGCCCTTCGGGGTCGGTGAGGGGCGCGACACGTCTTTTCGGGTAGAGGGCATGCGGTCGTGTCTGGCCCCGCGGGCGGTCCCCGGTTGTGCACCACCGCCTGCGGGGAGTTGGGGCGCGGCGGCACGGGAGGTGGGATCGCCGTGCC